>VAZZ01000029.1 GCA_005884715.1 Alphaproteobacteria bacterium
TAACGGCCTTCGCAAGGCGGGACTCCTTTGAACCTATTTCCATTGCCTTGCTAAATCTATGTGCGAATTTTCAATTGATCGCGACGCCGGTGGCCAGCCTCCTTACAACTCACTCAACGATCGTTGAGGAGGCGGCAGGGGCACTGTTCTTCGAACTGGCTTCCATGATCATCATGGTCATCGCGACTTCGAGCTGCGGCATCGCCGCCGCACTTGGCTATTGCGGCGGCCTGCAAGTGGTGAACCAGATCGCGCCGAGAGGCCGCCGCGCCGAAGTGGTGTCGGCCTTTTTCATCTGCTGCTTTTGCGCAACGCGCTGCCGGTGATCGGCATCGGCATCGTTTCGACCCTTGCCGGCCCGATCACGGCGAGTCTCGCTTTCGCCCTGATGATCGTCGCGTTCTCGCTGGTGGCGGTGGGTTTCGGGCTCAAATATGCACGCTGATGCGCCGCTCGAAACACCCTCATGCAAGGTGCGACCCCAGCCTCGAGCCGTCAGGGCAATCGCATATGAAATTTGTGAGGCTAAAAAAGAGGAAACACTATCCGTCATTCACCCTCTCCCGTTGCGAAGCAATGGGAGAGGGTGGCCGAAGGCCGGGTGAGGGCTCTTTCTTTGACAGAGAAAAGCATTTCAAGAGTATTTCTTTTGCGGACAAAGAGCCCTCACCCGCCCTATCGGGCACCCTCTCCCATCCTGGCGGACGGGAGAGGGGGGAAATTGGAGATAGCTCGACTACCTCAAGAATACTCATGGTGGGTCGGCTAACTCATCACTGGCCGCACTGGAATTTCCTCATTTGATTGCATCTATCTTGCCGAGAACACAAGATACCCGTTGCGGTCCATGCATCTGCGAGCAGTGATCGATCAATTGCATGCCTATGAGATCAACCAGGAACCTGTCGGAATAAGGTGCTTTGTCTCCTGGCTTCCGCTGAACCCCGAAGGATTTCAATATGCTGGAGTGCAGACATGACGAAGGACGCGAATAATTGCGTCCGACAAACACATAGGCGACCTCGAGGTCATCGGAAGCGGCCGAGTCCTGTTGATAGAAGAATCGACAAGCATCATCACTGAGCTGGCTTTTCACGCTTTCGACCGCGCTCATGAAACCAGGAATCTCGCTTTCAAACTCGGCGATTTTCGTATCGCCCGGGTCTCTGAATATGACCAGTTCAGAGAAATTACAGGCGGGCGTGTCCTTGGGCCTCGCGCCATTCGTAATGGTCAGCGGCAACATGCGGCCAAGAAGCTGCATTTCGGAAAAGATAAGCTTGTTGAACAGCTCCTGCTCAGAAGAGTCGCTCGCGTCGTCCGCGAGGACGAACAGTCCAATATTCTTTCGAAGCGAAACAATGTCGCCATTGTCAGAGCGCGAAGACTCGATAAGAGACCGGATCGTCGTGGAGTTGACGGGGAAGTCATTCGGGGATGCATTTGCCGGGCGGCTCGTCGGCAATGTCAGTCCTATCAGCAGCAGAACCTGTAGCAAATAGCCGACCGGCGTCGGAACCCCATGAGTCGTGCGCATCAAACCCTCCCCAACCAGGCTGCCTATAGGGAGCCATGATTGCTGGCGAGTCGGCAAGGGCATTTCCACAGGAAATAGAGCAGGAATAAACAGCGAAACCATCCCGTTTCGCTCTATTGTTTTCCGTGCATTCACATTGAGCGCCGATCGTGTAGGAACTAGGTCTGGCTCACGCCCCGTACTTGTTCGGATCGCGCCAGGCCCGCTCGAAGGGCAGGCGCCAGGCATGCGGCGCGATGAGCTGGTGGATCGATTTCGGTCCCCATGAACCCGGCGGATAAAGACTGACCGGCGGAGGCGGTGAACAGCGTATGGTCGCCCCGCATCGCATCGAGGATCAGGCGCTCATAGGCCTCGAGCACTTCGCCGATCCAGCCCGTCTCGTTCATGGCGAATTGCAAGCTGAGCTTGTCGAGCCGCATGCCGGGGCCCGGGCGCTTGCCATAGAAGGAAAGCGACACCTTGGAGGAGTCCGCCAGATCGAAGGTCAGATGATCCGGGCCCTGGGCGCCCACCCCGGAGCCTGCCGGAAACATGCTCTTGGGCGGCTCGCGGAAAGCGATGGAGATGATCCGCTGCCCTTCGGCGAGGCGCTTGCCGGTGCGCAGGTAAAACGGAACGCCGGCCCAGCGCCAATTGTCGATCTCGCATTTGAGCGCGATGAAGGTTTCGGTATCGGATTCGGGATCCACCCCCTCTTCCGACCGGTAGCCCGTAAATTGCCCGCGCACGACGTGCCTCGGATCGAGCGGCAGCATCGAACGGAACACCTTGTTCTTCTCCTCGCTGATCGGCTTGGGCTCGAGCGCGGTCGGCGGCTCCATCGCCATGAAGCCGAGGATCTGGAACAGATGCGTCACCACCATATCGCGATAGGCGCCGACGGTTTCATAAAAGCCGGCCCGCTTGCCGAGATCCAGTGTTTCAGGGACATCGATCTGCACATGATCGATGAAGTTGCGGTTCCAGATCGGCTCGAACAAACCATTGGCGAAGCGGAAGGCGAGGATGTTCTGCGCCGCCTCCTTGCCGAGGAAATGATCGATGCGGAATATCTGGTCTTCGGAGAAGACTTCGTGCAATTGGGCATTGAGTGCCACGGCGCTGGCGAGGTCGGTGCCGAACGGCTTTTCCATGATGATGCGGCTCTTCTCGACGAGTCGGGCTTCCTCGAGGAGATGCACCGCGGCGAGAGCGGCTTTGGGCGGCACGCTCAGATAATGCACCCGCCGGCTGTCGCCGCCGAGCGACTTCTCCGCCGCTTCGACCGCCGTCTTGAGAGCCGGGGCGCCGGCGGAGAGCGGGACATAAGTCAAGGTCTGGGCGAAGGCCGCCCAGTCGGACTCGCTCATCTTGCGGGTGGAGAATTGATCGAGTGCCGCGCGGGCGAGTTTACGGAAGGCTTCTGTGTCGAGAGCATCGAGCGCCACGCCGATGATCCGGCAGCCGGAGATGAAGCCCGACGCGCAAAGATGGAAAAGCCCGGGCAGCAGCTTTCGCCGCGACAGATCGCCCGTGGCGCCGACGAGAATGAGGACTTGCGGATTTTTCGGACCGACCCGTGAAGCGTTCTTCACCGCCATATCATTCCCTTATCGTCTTGACCCAGCCAGCAAGTGAGCCCGGTTCGTGCCAGTTTCATGACTTCAAGTCCAGACTTCGTCTCATGCAAAGGCGATCACCACGCTAATGAAGAGGATGGCGAAAGCCGCGGGGAACGC
>VAZZ01000264.1:0-2249 GCA_005884715.1 Alphaproteobacteria bacterium
GACAGCATGAAATCGATATGGGCCTGGGTCATCTGATCGAAGATCGCGGTCTTGACCGCCGCCGGCGTCACGCAATTGACGGTGATCTTCGATTTGGCCAGTTCCTTGCCGAGCGACTTGGTGAGGCTGATCACCGCCGCCTTCGATGCCGAATAGGCCGACGCATTGGGATTGCCCTCCTTGCCGGCGACGGAGGCGATATTGACGATGCGGCCATAGTCCTGTCTCTGCATTTGCGGCACGATGGAGCGGCAGCAATAGAACACGCCATGCACATTGATGTCGATTACCTGGCGCCATTTGTCGGAAGGGTATTCCCAGGTCGTGGCATTGGGTCCGGTGATGGCGGCACTTGTCACCAGCACATCGACGCGCCCGAATTGCTTCACCGTCTCGGCGGCGGCCCTGGCGACGCTCGCTTCATCGCTGACATCGACAACCATGCTGTGAGCCTGCTTGCCGATCTTTTGAACGGCCCTGGCGCCCGCTTCTCCATTCATGTCCCAGATTGAGGTCTTCCCGCCCTCGGCGATGATACGTTCGGCAATCGCCAGACCGATGCCCGATGCTCCCCCGGTGACCACCGCGACACGGCCCTTGAATCGATCGGCAAATTGCATATTACCCTCTGTTTTCGCTCAAGATTGGCCGGACCATTTCACGCGAGAGGACGTTCTGCAAGTCATTAAACGCGTGACCGGCATTTCGGAATATGAGATAGGTATGACAATTGGGAGGAGTGCATGAATAAGCCCGTTCACCCGGCGCCCGCCGGCGATGCCAATGTCGTCCGCGTCCAGCAATTCGAATCGCCGGCAGGCGTGCCGCTGCTGTCGACCCAGATGCTGGCCACCGCTGATGGCGAGCTCAACCGCGAACTCAACCGGTTCCTGTTCGATCCCCCGTCCAATCCTTCTCTGCTCAAGGGCAAGAAGATCGCCATCTGTTGCACAAATGGCGTGGAAGAGGTTGAGATCCTCGGCGCCCATCGCTGGTTGAGCGAACATGGCGCCACCGTCCATATCGTGGCGCCTAAAGCGGGCCCCCTGCCGGCGAGCTATGGCGTGAAGATGCCGCCTCTTGCCGAGACCCATGTGCTGGCGATCCGCCTCATGGAGAATGGCGGCTGGCTCAAGATCGACCAGTATGTCGAGACCGCCAAGGCCGCCGATTATGACGCCATCATCCTGCCGGGCGGCTGCTGGAATCCGGATTTCCTGCGTGCCGACAAGAACGCCATCGCCTTCGTGCAGGCCATGTACAAGGCCGGCAAGCCGGTGTGTGGCATCTGCCATGGCCCCTGGGTGCTGATCAGCGCTAAACTATTGAAGGGCAAGAAGGCGACGGCGGTATGGAACATCCATATCGATCTCGAAAATGCCGGCGCGACAGTGATCGACGAGCCCGTGGTCGTCGATGGCAATCTCATCACCGCGCGCTTTCCCTATGACCTGCCCCGCATGGTCGCCGCTCTGGTGAAGCAGCTGGTGTAACTCCTTCTCCCACTTCCACATTATGGTTATCCCGGCGCAAGCCGGGACCCATTAAATTCACTCAACGCGAGCAACGCTTCCCAGATTGCGCCTATTCATTGGGCCCGGCTTGCGCCGGGGTGACGATAGAGGAAGCAGAACGGTTCAAGTCTTCACCTTCCAGTCCTTCATCACTTTCATCGTATGATCGAACGACAAGATCCCGGCGTCCGAACCAAGACCCGTCGCCACCAGCCCGTGCGATGAAACCCGCATCGAAAGCATCGCCACATCCGGTCGTATCCATGACCTTGACCTCATAGGCGGGCGATGTGAGGCGCGTGCCATCCTTATGCGCATAGAAGGCGCCCTCGCCTCCCAGCGTGAACACGCAGCAACCGGTTCCGCGGTCCAGATAAAACCGCGCGCAGTCTTCCGGTGATGACCTCCCCGACATGTCGCGCGCTTCTTCGATCGAGGGCATGAAATAGTCGATGAAAGGCAGCAGTGGTTCGACATTCGTCAGGGTCTCGGCACTGGCGGCGATGAGATCGAACGTGACGGTCCGTCCCCGCTTTTTGGCCTCCTTGAGGAGCGTCAGGCTCGCCGGCCCGTCGAGCCGCTTCAAAAGACCGGTACCGCCCAGATGGATGATCGGCGCATCGAAAACCTGTTCATAGGCTGAGGGCGGCACGTCGAAATGATCGGAGGCACCCCGCACATTGAGCGCCGGGCGCTCGCCATTGGGCCTGACATTGAGGATGGTCGCCGAGGTCG
>VAZZ01000264.1:2260-10145 GCA_005884715.1 Alphaproteobacteria bacterium
TTTCTTGAGCGTCATCAGCACCCAGTCGGCCTTCTCATCATCGCCGACCGCGCCGACCGCAAGGCTCTTGAGGCCGAGCTTCGCCGTATCGACGACCGTGCCGCCGGCGGTGCCGGCGACGGTCAGCCGGATCTCTTCGATGAAATCGACATTGCCGCGCTCGGGGATCCGGCTTACGGGGCGGCCCAGAATATCGAGGATATAGAGGCCGATGACGGAGACGTCGTAGCGCATTTATTTGCGTGACAGATAGGTGACCAGTGCCGCGAAACACGCCGCCGCGATCGCCAGCGCCCAGACCAGCGGCTGCATATAGAAGGCCGGTGTCGCAAGCTGCACCTTGCCCGCCGTCGTGGCGGGATCGGGGGCTCTAAGAAAGAACACGCCATAGAGATGGGCGGCGGTGATCGAGATCAGGAGCACGCAGCAGAAGATCAAAGCCACCACCAGGGCCACGGTCACGATCGTGCGCACCCGCGTACCGGGCCGCGCCAAAGGCAGGAGGTTGTTGACGAGACCGGCCAGCACCACAAGGCCCGATCCGATTGCGAAAAGAGTGATGCTGAAGGGCTGGAAGATCAAAAGCAGGGCCAGGATGCCGAGGCCGATGATGAGAGCCTCGAGGCGAAGGGCGCCGCTCGGGCTCAGACCCTTTGAAGATCCCTCGTTCATGCCCTGACTGCCTTTCCGTCCTCACCGAAAATATGCGTCTGGCTCGGATCGGCGCGCAGATGCAGCTTCTCGCCGATCTTGAACTTTACATCGCGCGGTACGACGACCCTGATGTCGGAATTGTCGGGTGTGCGGGCATGGACGAGCGTCTCCGCCCCCATGGGCTCGATGAGTTCGGCCGCGGCGACGATGGTGTCCTTGGCGCTGTGATCGACGGGCGTGAACGCGCGGGGCCTGATACCCAAGGTGACTTGCGAGGGCTTGAGTTTCGCCACCGCCGGATTGACCCCAAGCTCGACCTTCTCGCCGCCGAACTGGATCGTCGCCTTGCCATCGCTCATGCCTTCGAACTTGCCCCTGACGAGATTCATTTGCGGCGTGCCGATGAAGCTCGCCACGAACACATTGGCGGGCTTGGTGAAGACCTGATGCGGCGTTCCGATCTGCTCGATGATCCCATCGCGCATGATGGCGATGCGGTCGGCCATGGTCAGCGCCTCGAGCTGGTCATGCGTCACGATCACGGTCGCCTTGGACAGGCCCGCCAGCACTTCCTTGATCTGGCCGCGCATCGAATGGCGCAGTTCGACATCGAGGCGCGACAGGGGCTCGTCGAACAGGAAGCAATTGGGCTCGCGCACGATGGCGCGGGCCACCGCAATTCTCTGCTTCTCGCCTTCCGACACCTGCCCCGGCATGCGGTCGAGCACATCGGTCAGATGCAGGATGTCCGCCACCCGCTTGACCCGACGGTCGCGTTCAGGCTTGGAGATCTTCTCATAATGAAGCGGCATAGCGATATTCTCGCCGACATTCAGCGCCGGATAGAGCGCATAGAACTGGAAGACCATGGCGATATCGCGCTTCTCAGGCGCGAGCTCGTTCATGCGCTTGCCGGCGATGATGATGTCACCTGATGTCACCCGCTCGAGACCGGCGATCATGCGCAACGTCGTGGTCTTACCACAGCCCGAAGGGCCGAGCAGGCAGACCACCTCGCCTGCCGCCACCGACAGATCGGCGTCCTTGACGGCGACGAAATCGCCGAACTTCTTGGTGATTTTGCGGGCTTCGATGGTCGACATGCTATCTCTTGACTGTGCCGAAGGTGACGCCGCGCAGCAGCTGGTTCTGCAGGAAGAACGTAACCAGGAAGACGGGGATAAGGAACAGCGTCTCGATGGCGGCGAGCAGGCCCCACAAGACGCCAATGCCGCCGCCCGCCACCGCCTGGTTGAGCGCGACCGGCACTGTGCGCGTGTCGACGCCAGTGAGGAGAAGCGCGAACAGGAACTCGTTCCAGGTGAGGATGAGGCCGAACACGAAGGTTGCGGCAAGACCTGCCAGCACCTGCGGCAGGCAGATCTTGAAGAATACCCGCGTCTCGCTTGAGCCGTCGATGCGGGCGGCGTCCTCGACATCGGGCGACAATTCATCGAAGAAGCTCTTCATCATCCAGATGGTGAAGGGCAGATTGAAGGCGGTGTAGAGGAAGATGATACCGGGATAGGAGCCTGCAAGGCCCGCCACCCGGAACATCAGGATCACCGGGATGATCACCACGATGGCGGGAAGCATGCGGGTGGTGAGGATGATGAAGAGATAGGTGTCGTTGCCTCTGAGCGGATAGCGCGAGAAGCCATAGGCCGCGAGCGTCCCGATCACCAGAGCGAGCAGCACCGACGTGCTGGCGATGAATATCGAATTGAAGAAGAATCGGTCGAAACCGGTACTCTCCGCCGCCGCACCCGCCGTATAGGCGCGAGAAAAGACGGAAGTGAAGTTCGCCAATGTTGGTGAGAAGATATACTGGTCCAGAATCAGGCCGAAGAAGCTGGTGGGAAAGAACTTCGGCGGCACCGCGAGCGCTTCCGTCTGCAGCTTGAAGGAGGTGACGATGAACAGCAGAACCGGCAGGAAGTAGATGAGGCTGATGACGGCGGCAAAGAGCGTCTGCCCCCACCCGGCTTCGCCGACACCGGAAGCCTTGCGCAAGCCCAGCCTTTCCCAGAAAGTTGTAGTCGCTTCAGCCATCGCTCAATTCCCTCGCGCACGCCGGTTGGCGATATAGAGATAGAGATTGGTGAGCACGATCACCACGAACAGCAGGAGATAGGAGAGCGCCGCCCCTTCGCTCGTCTTGTTCTGCTCATTGGCGATGCGGATGACGTGGTAGGAAATCGTCATCGTGTCGTTGGCCCCCTTCGTCAACAGGATCACGAGGTCAGCGAGCTTGAACGCCTCGATGGTGCGGAACAGAAGCGCCAGCATCAGAAGGCCGCGTATATAGGGAAAGGTGATCGACCAGAAGCGCCGCCAGCTCGAGACGCGGTCTATCGCCGCCGCCTCATAGAGATATTTGGGCACCGAGACGAGACCGGCGAGCACGAGCAGCATGACGAAGGGCGACCACATCCAGGCGTCGGCGAAGACGATGCCGGCAACGGCACCGGCCTTGTTCGACATCAGGATGAATTGTTCGCCGCCGGCCCAGGCCTTGATCGCCTGGCTCAAGAGTCCGAAGGTCGGGTCATAATAATAAGAGAAGAACACGCCGACGGCGACGACCGACAGCATCATCGGGGTAAGCACCAGGATGAGGAGATAGCGCCGCAGGGGAAACTGCTTGGCAAACAGCACCGCGAGGAGGAAGCCGACTATCATTTGCGCGGTGACGGTCAACACCACGAACATCGCGGTGTTGGTGAGATTGCCCCACAGCTCCGGCGCTTTCAGATCGTTGGTCAGCAACTGCTCGTAATTATGCAATCCGATGAAGCGGATATTCTGCTGGTTGCTCTGATAGGCGAAGAAGGAAAGTCCGAGCGACCACAATAGCGGAAAGATGTTCATCACGAACAGGACCGCGATCGCCGGCGAAACGAGGAGCCCGCCATAATAATGGCGGCGATAGGCATTGACGACAAAGGCTGCCGCCACCATCGCCACCATGGCGCCCGTCACCCAGAAGGAATCCTTGACCGGCAAAGAGAGAATGGCGAGAGCGGAAACGGCAAGGCCGACGACGATCGCCAGTTTCCAATTGTCGGGCGCCAGGGTCCCGAACTGGGGCTGTTGCTCATCAACCGGCGACAATCGTCATCGAAAATTCATCCGCTTACGAAAACTTCAAGACAAAGAGGACGCGCGCAATCTGCGGCGCGCGTCCCTTTAAGGTGTTATTTCTGGATCAGGCCGGCTTCGGTCAGCAAGTTTTCCTGGAACTTGGCGATATTGTCGAGCGTCGTCTTGGCATCCTGCTTGCCGGTGATCGCAAGATCATATTGATCCTGCTGCTGGGTGAGGAGCTCGAAGAATTGCGGCACATGCCACATATCCTTCTGCCAATCGAGGCTCGGCGCCCACACACGATTCCACGGACGATAGGTGGCATATTTCGGATCACTATAGACCGTTTTGATGGCCGATTGACCTCCACCCGCCGCGTACTGGTTCTGGATGGCAGGCGACAGCCACCATTTCACAAATCCGACTGCCTCCTTGTTCTGCAAATCGGTATTCCATGTCATCAACACGAACGGCTGCCCACCAATTTGACTCCAACGGACCAGTTTGCCGTCGGCTCCCCGCAATCCAGGCATGAGACCGAACGCCAATTTGTCGGAAACTTTGGAAGTCTTTGGATCAAGCGAGGCTTCACCCAAGCCGATCCATTCGATGTTCATGGCGACCTTGCCCTCGCGGAACAATTCGTCCGTCTTGAAGATGTCCATGGTTCCGGTCTTGGCAACCGGTGGCATGTACTGAAGCAGGCGCAGGAAGTGATCGAATCCTTTCACGGACAGTTCGGAATTGACCACACCTTCCGCGTGACCCTTGGGGACCTGGGTTTCATCCCAGATATTGCCGCCGGTCTGCCAGATCATCGTGTGAATCTGGCTTGTTGAAAAATCGTAGCCTTTGCCTGCCTGATAGGCGATGCCGTAGAAGTCGTCGTCGGCCGGCTTGCCGGCGAGCATCTCGCCTTTCTTGCGCATGAAGAACTGTCCGACTTTCTCGAACGTATCCCAGTCCATGTCATCGAGCTCCTCATTTGTGCAGGGGAGCTTCTGCTTGTACTTCGCCTGAAAATTCTTCTGTTCCTCCTCATTGCAGACAATGTCTTTGCGCACATAGTTTATGAGAACATCGGGGAACTGTGGAAAGCCGTAGAAATTGTCCGATGTGTACGGATACGTCGAATAGGCATTGCGTATGGCGGGGTGCATGCCGTCCATCGCCGCTTTCAGCTCCGGATCAGCGTCGATCAGATCGTTGATCTTGCGGTAGTACCCGCCTTCGATGAAGGCGCCGAGCCACTGCGAGTCCGACACCGCCATGTTGTATTTCTGCTCGCCCGAAGTGAGCGACGCGTTGACGCGTGTGTAGAAATCAGGCCACGGAATGAAGTCGACCTCGAGCTTCACCGTGTTGCCCGAGGCTGGCTTATACTGCTCGTCGAACATCTTCTTCATGATGCGCGTCGGCGGCCAATCCGGCACCGCCATCGTGAGCGTCACCTCGTCCGCCGACGCCATTGTGGCGCCGCCGGTCATCAAGACTGCCGCCAGGCCCGCGGCCGACGCCAGTCCTTTCAGTTTCGTCATCGCAGTCATCTAGGCTTTCCTCCCATTGTTACCGTATTGCTTCAGGCCGTGGGCGTCCGAGCATCTACTTTTATGGGCAATTTGTCACCGAGTTTGATCTCGCTGGCGCGCGATTCAGGCAGCAGGATCCTGAGATTGTCCGCCTTTTCGCCGAGCGAGACGATGGTCACATCGCCGAGCGGCTCCAGCAATTGCACTGATGCCGAGAGATCGGCTGATTTCGTGGGCGCGATTTCAAGATCGGACGGCCTTACCCCCATGACAACCTTGTCGCCTGCACGTGCCGCAACCTTGCGGTCGAGATCGAAACTGCCGAAACCGGTTTTCAGCACATTGCCGTTTTCGGTCACCGTCGCCTCGATCAAATTCATATGCGGGGCGCCGATCTTCGATGCGACATAGACGTCGGCGGGCGCCTCATAGAGCTCGTCCGGCGTCCCCTTCTGCGCCACCCGACCATCGCGCATCACCGCGATCTCTTCACCCATCGATAGCGCCTCGAGCTCATCGGGCGTCGCATAGATGATCGTCATGCCAAATTGCCGGTGCAGGCGCTTGAGTTCGGCCCGCATGTCATGCCGGAGTTTCGCGTCAAGATTGGTCAGCGGTTCATCAAGCAGCAGGATTTGCGGCCGCCGGATCAACGAACGCCCAAGCGCGACGCGCTGCTGTTCGCCGCCCGACAGCGTATTGGGCTTGCGGTCGAGCCGGTGCGCGAGACGCAGCATCTCGGCTGTTTCCTTCACCCTTTTGTCGATCTCGGGCCGCGCAATCTTGGCCTCGCGCAACGGATAAGCGAAATTCTCATAGACAGTCAGATGCGGGTAGAGCGCGAAGGACTGGAACACCATCGATACGCCGCGTGAATTGATCGGCGCCCGTGTCACATCCAGCCCGTGCAGCGCCACCCTGCCCTCATCCGGGATCACCAGGCCTGAGATGGTACGCAAAGTCGTCGTCTTGCCGACCGAACTCGGTCCGAACAACACGAAGAACTGCCCTTCGCCGACATTGAAGGTCAGCCCATTGCGCGCTTTGATACGCCCATAGGCCTTCGACACGCCTTCAAGATTGACGGCGGAACCTGAACTATGGGGAGAAGGCACTTGGCGCCCTCACATAAAGAGGATCGCATTAAGCCAGGGATGCTTCATCGACGCAAAATCCTCCCATTGGCGCGTGCTTCACGCCCTTAATCGCTGGACAAAACTGGTAGTACCAAATTGATCCGCACGCAAGTATTTCTCTTTGGCCTGTGTCACAAAAATGCTGCTGCAGGTGCGAAATCCGCCTCTTGCGAGGAAATAGAAGCTGTTCTATTCGTAAAGAAAGAAAATTTGGTCGGACCAAAATCGTCGGCCCAGACAGCTCAGGGAGGAACTTCATGCATCTTTCAACACATAACTGGATGCGCGCCGAGCCGCTCGAGACCACTTTGGCCCGCATCAAGAAGTTCGGCTATCAAAGCACGCGCCGGCTCCTGAAGCAATATGGCATCCGCTGCTGGGGTTCGGTGACCCTCACTCTCGCTGAGCGCAATCTTGCCGCCAAGGACACAGGCCAGCGCGCCCGCACCGTCGAATACATGAAGAGCGTCATCACCATGGTGAGCGAGCTCGACGGCGAGATCATCACCCTCGTCCCCGCCACGGTCGGCAAGATCACGCCCGATGGGACGCCCGAGGAAGAATGGCGGTGGCTCATCGAAGGGGTCACCGAATGCTACAATCACGGCAAGAAGAAAGGTGTCCGCATCGCCATCGAGCCGCTCAACCGCTTCGAGACTTATCTCCTCAACCGCGCCGACCAGGCGATTGCACTTGCCGAGGCGATTGCGCCTGATTGCGGGGTGTGCATCGATGCCTTCCATCTCAATATCGAGGATGCCGACATGTATGCCTCGATCAAGAAGGCCGGCAAGCGGCTCTATGATTTCCATGTCGCCGACAACAACCGCATGGCGGCGGGCATGGGCGCGCTCGACTGGAAGAAGATCGTTCAGGCCTTGAAGGATGCGCGCTATGACGGAGCGCTCACGGTCGAATTCGTGGCGCCGATCGACCGCACGCCCGCCTCGAAATACCCGAACGCCATCGAGAAGAATCCCGTCGATATCTCTCCCG
Source organism: Alphaproteobacteria bacterium (assembly GCA_005884715.1). GTDB lineage: Bacteria > Pseudomonadota > Alphaproteobacteria > Rhizobiales > Aestuariivirgaceae > Taklimakanibacter. The sequence goes on from VAZZ01000264.1 coordinate 9,663, forward strand.
AGCAATTGAAGTTCATTCAGGACCACGGCTCGAGCCTTCTGAGCGAGGAGTTCTATTCAATGCTGGTCAAGAAATCCGCCGACACGATTTTGCCGTTGATCAAATGACCGCCCGGGCGGGTGCGCTTGGCGGACCGTCTCAAATCTATTCCCCCTCTCCCGTCCAAAGGATGGGAGAGGGTGCCCGACAGGGCGGGTGAGGGCTCTTTGGGAAACCCCATGAAGATCAAACGGATCGAAGCCACCTGGGTATCCATCCCCATCGCCCAAGATCGCCAGCACAGGAGCGATTTCGGGCAGATCCGGACATTCGACGCAGCGATCGTGCGCATCGATACCGATACTGGCATCACCGGCTGGGGCGAAGGCAAGAATGCGGCCGGAAGTTCAGGCAGCTATGCCGGGCTTGTCACCCTCATCAACAAGGAATTCGCCCCGCGCCTGATCGGCAGGGACGCGCGCGATATCTCGGTGATCTGGGACG
>VAZZ01000266.1 GCA_005884715.1 Alphaproteobacteria bacterium
CGTCGCGGGCTTGCGCGAAAGACTGCGCGAGGCCATCGCACTTGATCTGCCGATCGATGAATGGGCGAAGGAAGAAGGCATCGCGGATGAAGAGATTCGTGAGCGCGTCGCCAAGGCGGCCGATGAGTTCTACGCCAGGAAGCGCGAGACCTATACCCCTGAGATCATGGTGCAGATCGAGAAGGCCATCCTGCTCCAGACGCTCGATCATCTCTGGCGCGAGCACATCGTGACGGTCGAGCATTTGCGTCAGGTCATCCATTTGCGCGGCTACGGCCAGCGCGACCCGCTCAACGAATACAAGACCGAGGGTTTCACCCTGTTCGAGGCGATGATCTCCCATCTGCGCGAAATGACGACCGGGCAGATCATGCGCGTTGAGCTGCAAAGCCAGCCGCCCGAAGACCTGCTGCCGGATGAGGACGAGTTGCCGATGATGCGGGCGCATCACATCGATCCTACAACCGGCCAGGATGATGTCGGCGAAGGCCTCCTCTTCGCTCAGGCGCCGCCGCGCAAGATCAAGGCCGCCGTCAATCCGGAAGATCCCACCACCTGGGGCAAGGTCGGCCGCAATGACGCCTGCCCCTGCGGTTCAGGCAAGAAGTTCAAGCACTGTCACGGGGCTTATGTGTAGAGATTTCTCCCTCCCCGTTGGGGATCAAATCACGCTTCATAGGTGATGCGCCCGTCGCAGATCGTCGCGATGGGTTTGAGCTTGTCGATCGCTTCTCGATCCACGGCTTCGATGTCGTCCGAGAGCACGACGATGTCTGCGAGCATGCCGTGAGCGATCCGACCCTTGCGGTCTTCCATGAACTCCGTCCAGGCCCCATCCGACGTATAACCGGCCAGCGTTTCAGCGAGAGATTGCCTCTGCTCCGGCAGGCCTTTCTTCCACGTATTGCGCGTCACCGCTGCGTGGATGCCGCGCATCGGATTGATGTCGGATACCGGCCAGTCGCTGCCAAAAGCCAGACGAGCGCCCGCCTCGCGCAATGTCTGCCAGGCATAGGAATAGGGCCAGCGTTCCTCACCGATGAGACTGATCGTCGGCTCAAGCGGCAATCCCATCGTGCCGGGCGGATGCGGCGGCTGCATCGAGGCGACGACACCTAGGCGGGCGAAGCGCTCGATATCGGCAGGCAGCACCACTTCGATATGTTCGATGCGATGCCGGCTGTCGCGCCGGCCATTGGTCCTGGCAGCTGCCTCATAGCCATCGAGGACGCGAGTGACAGCGCCGTCGCCGATCGCATGTACGGCAATCTGCAGGCCGCGCCGGTCCGCCTCGATGGCTATCTCATTGAAATGCTCGGCTGAAAACAACGGATCGCCATTCTTCATCGAGCGATCGGCATAGCCGTCGAACATGACGGCGGTGCCCGAATCGATGACGCCGTCCATGAACATCTTGACAAAACCCGAGCGCAGGCGATCCGAGCGGTAGCGCCGGTGCATTTCGCTAGCCTTCTCGAGCTCGGAAAGCTTCATGAAATTCTTCATGTGAAAGGGAATGCGAGCCCTGACCGGCAGGCCGCTCTCCCGGTCGATTTCATCGAGCAGGTCGAGCTGATAGAAGTTGCCGTCCATATTGTGGAAACTGGTGATGCCATGCCGTGCGCAATGAGCGAGGCCGCGTTTGATGATATCGCGATCCGCTGCGCGCTCCGACGCTGTCGGCGAGACAGGCGGTTCACCGCCCGTCTCAAGACCGAGCCGCTCGCGTCCGCCATCGCCCAACGCTCGCACCGGATCGATGGCACCGCCTTCGCGCAATTCGCCCATGGCGAGCCCGTCGGCGCCGAGGACGATTTCGCTGCCGACCCCTACATTGCGTCCTTTGAGAATGTGGGCACGTTCGAGCGCCGCCGTATTGGCCCAGGCCGTGTGATGGTCGGGCGAGAACATCATCAAAGGCCGGTCGGAGACGATGCGGTCGAGGTGATGGCGGCTGATACGCTCCTCTTCCGACAGGATGGTGTAGTCGGCGCCCTGCGCGACGAGCAGCTTCGCCTGTGGGCGCGACTGCGCGTAGGCGCGCACAGCCTCGGCGAGCTGGGCGAAACCCTTGACGCCAGTGAGATGCAGGTGATCGAGCTCGGCCGCGCCTGAGAAGACATGCATGTGTGATTCGATGAAACCGGGAAGTACCGTGGCACCTTGCGCGTCGATCATCCGGGTCGCGCCATGCCTCAGAGCCCTGGCGTTCTCAGCGTCGCCAACGAAGAGGATCTCGTTGCCAGCGATAGCCACGGCCTCGGCGCGCGAACCCTTGCCATCAAGGGTCAGCACACGCGCGTTGACGATCAGAATATCTGCCTGCTTCACTCGACTCCCCCAGCATTTAGATCAGGCCGCGTTTACATAAGCGACCGACCCCATCATGCCGGAATTCATATGATAGACGTGATGGCAGTGGAAGGCCCAGTTGCCGGGATTGTCCGCATCGAAGGCGATCGTGACGGCTTGATTGGGCGGCACCAGGACCGTATCGCGCACCGCGCCCGCAATTTTTTGCCCATTGATGGCGACCACCTGGAAATGATGGCCATGCAGATGCATAGGATGCGACATTTGGGTCATGTTGTGCAGCATGACGGCGATACGCTCGCCGAGCCTGACCCCGAACAGCGTGTCGTTCATGGCCGCCTTGCCGTTCAGCCCCCACACATAATCGGAGCCGCCGCCGGTCAGCATGACCATCTCGGTGCGCGTAACCGGTTCAGGCGCCAGCTCCTTCCTGGCTTTCAGCTTCCTTTCGAGAGCGAGATCGAGCGCCGGCGCCACGTCGCCTTGCGTCGCGATCCTGCTGATCTTGCCTTCGCCTGTAGCAATAATGATGCCGGTCCGCTGCGCCGTTCCTTCCGGGCGGAACAGGATGGGCCAGGCACCCGGCTCACGCGGCAGCGCGATGCGGATATCGACGCGCTGGGCAATGGCGATCGGGAACAGCTTCTCCCGCAATGGCTCGATCGCGTTGCCGTCGACCGCGATGAGCTCGCCATCGAGAGCGCCCATATCGATCCACATATTGGAGGCGGCGGCGCCATTGATGATCCTGAGCCTCATCCGACCACCGGTCTCGGCCCGCAGGATTTCCGGATCATCGAGGGTGCGGTCATTGGCGAGGAAAGCGTCGAAGGCGACGTCATTGATCATCGCGGCCGGCATCGCCATCTTGCTATGATCCATTCCGCCCATATCGCCTGAACCGCCGCTATGGGCGGCATGTTCGCCGCCGCCAGCCTGCAATTCTGACAGGATTTCCTGGGGCTCGCGAAAGGTGAAGTCGTGCAGCAGCACGACATGGTCCAGTTCATCGGCGGCGAGATCGGCGTTGTCGCGCACGACCATTGGAGCGGCGAGAAGCTTTTGCTCCTGAAGCCCGGCATGCGAATGCATCCAGTGGGTGCCGGTGCGCGGCTTGAAGTCGTAAACGTGGCTCTCGCCCGGCTTGAGCGCTGGCTGGGAGAGTTGGGGCACACCATCCTGTTCGGTGGGTGGCGTCTGGCCGTGCCAATGAATGAGGGTCGACTCATCCAGCATGTTGGTGAGCGCCAGGCGAAGCCGTTGCGACGCCTTGAAATTAAAGCCATGTTTACCCCGCGGCATTTCGAGGCCGAAGACTTTTGCCGCCTTGCCCTTGACGTCGAGGATCCGGGTTGTGGCCATGATCCGGGTTGCCTCTGGCGCTGCTATCGCGGTGCGGCCGAGTGGCCACAGGGCGCCCGCCGATCCGATACCGGCAATGAAACGGCGTCGTGAAATCAAAGGCATAGTCAATCCTGTCTTTGGGTTAATGCTTGGCAAGCGGGACGCGCCATTACGGGGCTATTTGGGTACTGCGATCACGAAAGTCATTCCGAATCTCAATGATCGCATGACAACTCGGTGGAATTTGAACACTTCCGTTAACCCGGGGTTGAATGCAGCTGATCTAGGCTTCATCGCACGGGAAGGCTCGGAGTGTGCAATGCAATTGTCCGTCAGAAGGCTGGCGCGCTTTCTCAACGATGAGAAAGGTGCGGCCGCCATTGAATATGCCCTCCTTGCATCCGGCATATTCCTTGTCATCCTTACCGCCGTTCAGTTGCTCGGCAGCGAAGTTCACGATCTCTATCAGAGTGTAGCTGACGGCCTGGCGACCATTACCCCTTGACGACATAACGCTTGCCGACCAGTTGGATGATCGGAACATTCCTGTCGCTCTCGAACAAGTCATATCCCGCCTTGAGATCGCGCCAGAAATCAATCCAGCGTGATTGCGCGTGCCTCCCGATAAAAGACGGTAGATGTCATCGACCGCGGGATCCGTCATCGCATAGCAGCCGATCGAGCTGCACCCGCCATGCACCATAAGATATGAACCGGTGCGCCCATGCACCGGGTCGAATGCATTTGGAAAACCGAGATTGAACGACAGATGATGACGGCTATTGGGATTCAATTGCTCGCTCGTCACCTGATAGAAACCTTCCGGCGCCTGCCGGTCGCCTTGCCTGAGCTTGGGCCCGAGCCCTCCCGAGAAGCGGCAGATCGGGTAGGACTGGAACAGCCGCCATGCTTTGTCATCGCGCATCCACAGTTCGAGCATGGCCTCCTGCTTAAAGATCCGCACAAAGACCGGCTGTCCCTGGCGCAAACCCTTGGCCGCCAGGCGGGTGGCAAGCGTGCGTTGCGATTCTGCAAGACTGGTGCGCTCGTATTTCTCGTAAAAGGCGATGACCGCGACGGCGGCGGCACACAATATCAGCAGCAGTTTCACGACCCGCATGGGCGCAAGACTGATCGGCAATGACGGCGGCTTTTGGGCAGATAGAAATCACCCTCAGCCAGCGGCGCAAGCGATCTACAGATCGCGGCCGATCGCCAGGAATTTGTCGCGACGCTGCATCCGCAGCGCATCCGGTGGCAAGGCGCTGAAGGCCCGCAATGATCGCGATATCGCATCCTCGGTTGCCGCCAGCACCTGCTCGCGCCCGCGATGGGCGCCTCCCAAGGGCTCAGCGATGATATCATCGATGATGCCAAGCTTCTTCAGATCCTGTGCGGTAATGCGCATGGCGCTCGCCGCATCCTTGGCCCGCGTCGCATCGCGCCACAGAATGGAGGCCGCACCCTCGGGAGAAATCACGCTGTAGATCGCGTGTTCCAGCATCAGCACGGCATTCGCCGTGGCGATGGCGATGGCGCCGCCCGATCCGCCTTCCCCGATGATCACCGAGACGAGCGGAACCCCGAGCCCCAGACAGCAATCGGTCGAGCGCGCGATCGCCTCCGCCTGTCCGCGTTCCTCCGCATCGATGCCGGGATAGGCGCCGGCGGTATCGACGAAGGTGAGAACCGGGATCCCGAAGCGGTCGGCGGTCTCCATGAGACGCACCGCCTTGCGGTAGCCTTCCGGACGCGCCATGCCGAAATTATGCTTGAGCCGTGTCTGCGTATCATGGCCCTTCTCCTGACCGATGACGGCAACGGGCTCGCCGCGAAACCGGCCAAGACCGCCGACAATGGCATTATCCTCGCCGAACTTGCGGTCGCCTGCCATCGGCGTGTAATCGGTGATGAGCGCACTGATATAATCCGCACTATGTGGCCGGTCGGGATGGCGCGCCACTTGCGCCTTCTGCCAGGGCGTCAGGCTCTGATAGAGATCGGCCAGGCTTTTCGCCGCCTTTTTTTCGAGCGCCTTCACTTCATCGCTGGTCGAGACGGAAGAATCGGGATCGGCGATGGCCTTGAGCTCCGCGATCTTTCCTTCCAACTCGGCGAGGGGGGCTTCAAAATCGAGATAGGCGTGCATTGAACCTCAAATGGGGACCGTCTGGCCTATCAGGCCCGATTGCGGCGCAAAGTGGCTATTGAGGCCCGATATGTCAACCGGACTTCGCGAGCGGATGATGGGTTTCGATTGCCATGCGAAGGCGATCGGTCTGCACATGCGTATAGATCTGCGTCGTCGATATGTCGGCATGGCCCAGCATTTGCTGTACGGCGCGAAGATCGGCGCCGCCCGCCAGAAGGTGGCTGGCAAAGGCATGGCGCAGAACATGCGGCGACACCTGTTCGGGGCTCAACCCGGCTTCGCGCGCCAAGGCCTTGAGCTCGAGCGCAAAATGCTGCCGAGTCAGATAACCGCCATCGCCATGAGAGGGAAACAGCCAGGGCGTATCGTCATCCTGCTCCTCACTGAGAGCGGCAAGATAGGCCTGGACCGCCGCAAAGGCTTTTTGCGACACCGGCACCATGCGTTCGCGCCCGCCTTTGCCCTTGACCACGATGAATTGCGGACCCTTGGCGATCGCCTGTCTTTTCAGGCTGATGAGCTCCGAAACCCGCAATCCGGTCGCATAGATGAGTTCGAGCAGACAATAAAGCCGCTTTGCCTTGAACCTGGCCTTGCCTTCGAGCCGCTCGATCCTGGCCTCGGCAGCCGCGATCAGGCGGCTGACATCGTCGATGGTCAAGACTTTGGGCAATGGCCGGCGCATCCTTGGCGCGTCGATCGCGGTTGCGGGGTTTTCCCGCACGATGCCTTCGCCATAAAGGAAATTGTGGAACTGCCGCACGGCTGACAGCTTACGGGCGGCAGTCGATGATTTAAGGCCTTCGGCGTCGAGTGCGGCAAGATAATTCCTGATATGTTCTGCTTTTGCCACCTGAAGGCCCGAACCCGCCGCGTTGAGGAACGCCGCATAGGCAGAAAGGTCGCGCTGATAGGCGGCGAGCGTATTCTGCGCCGCCCCCCTTTCCGCACTCATCATTTCGAGGAACCGGTCAATCAGCCGGTTGTCACGGGCCATCTCATTGCTGTCTGATTTTTTCATGCGGCAGTGACTTGACGATCTCGGTCTGTTCCGGGGGATAGTTTGCGAGTCCCCAGGCAGCCCCATAAACCGCACCAGCCAAGCACGCGATGATTAACAGAAAGCGAACGGTATCAGGCACGACGCGTCCTTCCTCACCTGGATCAAGATCAATTCAAACCGCCGGTCTGATAAAGGTGATCCGAATCTTATACTTAGCGCGCCATCGGACGGAAAGCCGGTGCCACTTTTCCTGATCACGCGCTTAAGCCCTTTAGCCTGATTGCTTGGCCCCCGCCAAGTGCTTCCGCGAAGTTGTGTCGATCCGGGACTAATGCGAGGCAATTCCCCTTCAATCGATAATGCGCTACGCGATTTTGGCGAATAGAGATGAACCACAGCTCGACAACATGGCCCGCCGCTCGCTCACCAAGGATTTGACGATTGTCCGCCAGCGCCTCAATGACCATGCGATCGTGCTGGTCGGCCTCATGGGTGCCGGCAAGACGACGGTCGGGCGCCGGCTTGCCGAGAAAATGGGTCTGGCTTTCGTCGATGCCGATCACGAGATCGAACTCGCCGCCGGCCAGACGATCCCCGAGATCTTCGCCCAGCATGGCGAGGCCTATTTCCGCGACGGCGAACGCAAGGTGATCACCCGACTGCTCGAGAACGGCGCCCAGGTGCTGGCGACAGGCGGCGGCGCTTATATGAATGCCGACACGAGGGACGTCATTCGCCGGCATGGTATCGCGATCTGGCTCAGGGCCGATTTCGACCTGCTCATGAGTCGCGTGCGGCGCCGCTCCAACCGGCCGCTGTTGCAGAATGATGATCCGGAAGCAGTGATGCACAAGCTGATCGCCGACCGGTATCCCATCTACGCCGAGGCCGACATCACCGTGGACAGCCGGGATGTGGCCCACACATCCATCGTCAACACCATCATCAAGAACCTGGCGCGCTGGCCAGGATGGGACCGACTGAAAAATGAACAAGCTTGAGACGCCTGCCGCCAATGCCACCGTCGCGGTTGATCTCGGCACGCGCCGCTACGAGATCGCGATCGGTGAAGGCCTGCTCGCCGAGGCGGGCAAGCGAATCAAGCCGTTCCTCAGGCGGCCGGTCGTTGCCATCGTCACCGACAGCAATGTCGCCTCTCGTCATCTCGACGGCCTGCAGCAGAGCCTCGCCGAGGCGGGCATCAGCGCCACCGTCATTGTGCTTCCGCCCGGCGAAGCGACCAAAAGCTACCGCCATCTGGCGGAAACCTTGGACGGGCTGCTCGCCGCTGGCATCGAACGGCGCGATATGGTCATTGCGCTTGGCGGCGGCGTCATTGGCGATCTTGCCGGTTTTGCCGCGTCGATCTTGCGGCGCGGCGTCGATTTCATCCAGATCCCCACCACTCTTTTGGCGCAGGTCGACTCATCCGTCGGCGGCAAGACCGGCATCAACTCGCCGCATGGCAAGAATCTCGTTGGCGCCTTCCACCAGCCGCGCGCCGTCCTGATCGACATAGCGCTCCTCGATACCCTGCCGCGGCGCGAACTCGCCGCAGGCTATGCCGAGGTCGCCAAATACGGCCTTCTCGGCGACGCCCCATTCTTCTCCTGGCTTGAAGCCAATGCTCCATCGCTCTTTGCCGGTGACGCGCAATCGCGCATCAAGGCGATCACCAGGAGCTGCGAGATGAAGGCCGCCATCGTTATCGAGGACGAGACCGAGACGGGCGTCCGTGCGCTCCTCAATCTTGGTCACACTTTCGGCCACGCGCTTGAAGCGGCGACTGGCTTTTCATCGCGCCTCCTCCATGGCGAGGCGGTCTCCATTGGCATGGCGCAGGCCTTCCGCTTCTCGGAACGGCAGGGACTCGCTGCGGCGGGAAATGCGGCGCGCGTCGAGAAACATTTGCGCTCGGTCGGCTTGCCGACGCGCCTTTCCGATATCCCGGGTGAATTGCCGGCGCCGGCGAAGCTGCTCGAGATCATGCGCCAGGACAAGAAAGCGGTCGCCGGCAAGCTGACTTTTATCCTCGTGCGCGGCATCGGCGAGGCTTTCATCACGCGCGACATCGAGGAAACGGACGTTCTGGCTTTCCTTGCCGAGGAACAGCGCAAGACATGATGGCTCTGGCCAGAGGCCTCAGGAGGCTGCTCGAGCGATTGGGCCTCGCCAAGCCGCAAACGGCCCAGGAGGAATTGCGCGGCGCCATCGACCTCCATCACAAGGAAGGTGCGGTCGTCAAGAAAGACCGCGACATGCTGGGCGGCATCCTCGATCTTTCCGAGCTCGAAGTGTTCGATGTCATGGTTCACCGTACCAAGATGACGACCATCGATGCCTCAATGCCGCAGGATCAGATCATCAAGGAAGTGCTGAAAAGCGGGCACAGCCGCGTGCCGGTGTGGAAGGAGAGACCCGACAACATCATCGGCATCCTGCATGTGAAGGATCTGTTCGCCAAGCTCCTCGAAGTGGAGGGCGATGCGGCCAAGATATCGATCGAGCCGATCGTGAAGCCGCCCTGGTTCGTTCCCGACACCAGGCGGGTTTCCGATCAGCTCGCCGCCTTTCTCCGGCGCAAGACCCATTTCGCTCTGGTGGTGGACGAATATGGGGAAGTGATGGGCCTTGTCACGCTCGAGGACGTGCTCGAGGAAATTGTTGGCGATATCTCCGATGAGCACGACGCCGAACGCCCGCGCATCCGCAAGCAGAAGGATGGTTCGGTGATCATCGACGGCACGGTACCGATTCGCGATCTCAACCGCACGCTCGACTGGCATCTGCCCGATGCGGAAGTGACGACGCTGGCCGGCCTCGTGGTGCATGAGGCGCGCATGATTCCCGGTACCGGCCAGGTTTTCACCTTTCATGGCTTCCGCTTCGAAGTGTTGCGCAAGCGCCGCCATCAGATCACCACCTTGCGGGTGACGCCCGCGCCGGCGGAATAGGCGTTTTCCTTCTCCCCTCTGGAGGGAAGCGCAGTTCAAAACTTGGGTGAGACGTTGCCTTCAAATAACCGCCTTGCCGGCTATCCTAGCGGCATATGAAAGACACCGCGGCATATGATCTGGTGATCGTAGGAGCGAGCTTTGCCGGACTTGTCTGTGCCCGCGCTGCTGCCATCCGCCGCCTGCGCACCCTCGTCCTTGAAGCCAAGCGTGATCCGGGTGCCCGCATCTCGACCACCGGCATCCTCGTAAAGGAAGCAGCGGAGGAAGTGGACATCCCGCCCCACCTCACCCGCACCGTTCATGGTGTCAGGCTCTATTCGCCCTCGCTGCGCTCCGTCGATCTCTTCGCGCCCGGCTATTATTTCCTCACCAGTAACACCGCCGATCTCTTGCGCTGGCTGGCCCGGGATTGCCAAACGGCGGGCGTCCAGATGCGCTGCTCGACCAAGCTCGATCGCGCCGTCCGCCAAGGCGAGATGATCTTCCTGCCGCAACTGGGTCTGAGGACCCGCTACCTGGTCGGCGCCGATGGCGCCCGCTCGACCGTCGCCCGGCTCTTCGATCTCGGGCGGAATACGAAATTCCTCACCGGCCTGGAAGTCGAGTTTCCTGAATTGCCCATGGCCGATCCCGATTTCCTGCACTGCTTTCTCGATTCAAGGCTGGCGCGCGGCTATCTCGCCTGGGTGGCGCCCGCCCCTGGTTTCTTCCAGGCCGGTCTTGCCACCAATGAGGACGCAAAGCCCGATCTCAGGGCCTTCCTCACCCATACCGAAAAGCTTTTCGGATTCTCGAAAGTGAGCGTGAAGGAGCGCCGCAGTGGCCGCATCCCTTGCGGGGGCCTTGTCTATCCTTTCGCCGCCCCCCGTGTCCTCCTCATTGGCGATGCCGCCGGCCATGTCTCGCCATTGACCGGTGGCGGCATACGTCTGGCTTTTCGCTACGGCCGCCGCGCCGCGCAATTGATCGCCGATCATCTGACCCGTCATGGGCCGCCGCCCGAAGCGGTGCTGGCAAGGGAAATTCCCACCATGCGCAAGAAGCTCATTTTGCGACGGGTCATGAACGCGCCCCCGCCCAACTGGCTCTATGATATGGCGATCGGCACCCCCTTGATGAACTGGTTCGCTCGCAAAATATATTTCCATCGCCGAGCCGGTCTGGGCGATCGCCTTGAAACTTTAGAGCAGCACATCAAGAGTTCCGTCTGATGTGTCTATTACGGCGCCGCGGCCTGGATGGCGAGTGCATGGACGCGTGATTTGAGCTCCTGCGCCAGGACATCATTCACCATGCGATGGCTATCGACCCGGCTCTTGCCCGCGAAGGCCGCCGACACAATTTTGACGCGGAAATGGCTTTCACCATCCGGATGCGATCCGGCATGGCCGGCATGCAGGTGCGATTCATCGATCACATCGAGCATCTGCGGCTGAAAGGCGCGCTCGAGCTTATCCCTGATATATGTGCCAACGGGTCCCAGCTCCATGACTTGCTCCTGCCTCAACTGAAGATCATATTGGTATTGATGAAGCTCGATTCCAAATATTTCGACAAGATTCGCGTCAAACCCGGCGAAGAACGTCTGTCGCGCGGCAAACATCCGCCGTGCGAATGGCCGGGCTGCGCCAAACCGGGACGCCATCGCGCTCCCAAGGGCCGCAATCACGAAGGCCAGTTCCATTCATTCTGCCTGGAGCATGTCCAGCAATATAACAAGCAGTACAATTATTTTGACGGCATGAAGGACGATGCCGTTCGCGACTTTCAGAAGGAGGCCCAGACCGGGCATCGCCCGACCTGGAAGCTCGGCCAGAATTCGAGCACGATGAGCATCAATGGCCGCCGTATCAGGCCCGGTGCCTTTCGTGACCCTTTCAATATCCTCGGCGAAAACGGCCAGCCGAAAAGGCCAAGTACCGCGCGTCCCATTCGCAATGCAGAGTTGAAGGCCTTGCATACACTGGGACTCGATGAGACGGCGACCAAGGAAAAGGCCAGGGCGCAATATAAGACTCTTGTCAAAAGGCTTCACCCAGACGCCAATAATGGCAGCCGGGCCAATGAGGATACGCTGAAAGCGGTCATCCAGGCCTATGACTATCTGCGCTCGACCGGATTTTGCTGAACTATCTTCAGGATCCGACATTATATTTTGGCTATAAAGTTATGAGCGCGACCGTTAATGGCGAAACAGCCCCCCTCCCCGACATGAAAGTGTCGGTTCGGCAACTGTTTGGCTTCGATTCAAGCATTGAAGTTCCGGCTTATTCGAAGGCCAGCGAACACGTCCCTGACCTCGACGAGGATTACCTCTTCAACCGCGAGACTACCCTCGCGATCCTGGCCGGCTTTGCCTATAACCGGCGCGTCATGATCACCGGCTATCATGGCACCGGCAAGTCGACCCATATCGAGCAGGTCGCCGCGCGTCTCAACTGGCCTTGCATCCGCATCAATCTCGACAGCCATATCAGCCGCATCGACCTGATCGGCAAGGACGCCATCGTCCTCAAGGAAGGCAAGCAGATCACCGAATTCCGCGAAGGCATCCTGCCCTGGTCCTATCAGCACAACGTGGCTCTGGTATTCGATGAATATGATGCCGGGCGTCCCGATGTCATGTTCGTCATCCAGCGCATCCTTGAATCGTCGGGCAAGCTGACGCTGCTCGACCAGTCGCGGGTGATCCGTCCCCATCCCGCCTTCCGGCTGTTCTCGACCGCCAATACAATCGGTCTCGGCGATACCACCGGCCTTTATCACGGCACCCAGCAGATCAACCAGGCGCAGATGGACCGCTGGTCCATCGTGACTGCCCTCAATTATCTGCCGCATGCCCAGGAAGTCGGCATCGTCCTGGCCAAGACCAAGGAATATGACACCGACAAGGGCCGCAAGGTCATCGCCAATATGGTGCGCGTCGCCGACCTCACCCGCAACGCCTTCATGCAGGGCGATCTGTCGACGGTCATGAGCCCGCGCACCGTTATGACCTGGGCGCAGAATGCCGAGATCTTCGACGATTTGGGCTTCGCCTTCCGCGTCACCTTTCTCAACAAATGCGATGAGCTCGAACGCGCTTTGGTCGCCGAGTTCTATCAGCGCTGTTTCGGCGAGGAACTTCCCGAATCGCCGGCGCATGTCGCTCTGTCATGAGGCCCTCTGATGGCTCAGGACCGCGAAGGACCGGCAGGCGAATTCCGTAATGTCCTCACCTTGGCAATGAAGACCATTGCCGGCGAGCCTGAACTCTCGGTCACCTTCGGCGCCGAAACGCCGGGCCTTCAGGGCAAGAAGGTCAAGCTTCCGCAAGTCTCGATCGATCTCAACCGTCAGGAAGTCGCCATCACGCGCGGCATTTCGGACTCCTTCGCCATGCGTCTCGCCAATCACGATGACGCCGTCCATGATCACTATCGCCCGGAAGGCAAGAACGCGCGAGCGATGTTCGAAGCAGTCGAGCAGGCCCGTGTCGAATGCATCGGCGCCCGCGCCATGCCGGGCATGGCCCAGAATCTCTCGGCCATGCTGCAGGATCGCTATCAGAAGAAGATGGCCGGACGCCCGGCGACCAAGAAAGATGCACCGCTCGAGGAAGCCGTGGCTCTACTGGTGCGCGAGCGCCTGACCGGCACCGCCCCGCCCGAAGACGCTCAGGGGCTTGTCGATCTCTGGCGGCCCTGGGTCGAGGAGAAGGCTGCCTCCCAGCTCGATCACCTGACCAAAGCCATCACCGATCAGGCGGCCTTTGCCCGCATGTCGCGCGACATCATCGCCGCCCTCGATATGGCCGATGAGCTCGGCGAGGACCCCGACCAGACCGACGACAGCGACGAGAATGAGGAAGAGCGAGACGCCCGAAGGCGAGGAGCAGGAAAGCCAGCAATCGGCCTCAGAAGAGCTGCAGGACGCCGAAGGCGAGACCGATGCCTCCGAGATGGATGCCCAGCAACTCGATATCGATGACATGCCGGACGACATGGAGAGCGAGGAGAGTCCCGATGGCGAGGAGCCGTGGCGCCCGCAATTGCCCTTCTCGTCGCTCTCGAATGAAGATTTCTATCGCGTCTATACCAACCAGTTCGACGAGGAAATCTCGGCCGAGGATCTGTGCGACTCTGAGGAACTGACGCGGCTCAGGAATTATCTCGACAAGCAGCTTTCCAATCTCCAGGGCGTTGTGGCGAGGCTCGCCAACCGCCTGCAGCGCCGCCTCATGGCGCAGCAGAACCGCTCCTGGGATTTCGATCTCGAGGAAGGCCTGCTCGATGCCTCGAGACTGACCCGCGTCATCATCGATCCCTTGCATGCGCTCTCCTTCAAGGAGGAGCAGGACATGGAGTTCCGCGATACCGTGGTGACGCTGCTGCTCGACAATTCAGGCTCGATGCGCGGCCGCCCGATCACGGTGGCGGCGACCTGTGCCGATATTCTCGCTCGCACGCTCGAGCGCTGCGGCGTCAAGGTCGAGATCTTGGGCTTCACCACCAGGGCCTGGAAGGGCGGCCAATCGCGCGAGAAATGGCTCGCCGCCGGCAAGCCAGGCAATCCCGGCCGCCTCAATGACCTGCGCCACATCATTTACAAGTCGGCCGACACACCGTGGCGGCGGGCCAGGCGCAATCTCGGCCTGATGATGCGCGAGGGCCTCCTCAAGGAGAATATCGACGGCGAGGCGCTGATCTGGGCGCATAACCGGCTCCTCGGCCGCACCGAGCAGCGCCGCATCCTGATGGTGATCTCGGATGGCGCGCCGGTCGATGATTCGACGCTCTCGGTCAATTCCGGCAATTATCTCGAAAAGCATCTGCGCCAGATCATCACCGATATCGAGAACCGCTCGCCGGTCGAACTTATCGCCATCGGCATCGGTCATGACGTGACGCGCTACTACAAGCGCGCCGTGACCATTGTCGATGCCGAGGAACTGGGTGGCGCCATGACCGAGAAGCTCGCCGAGCTCTTCGAAGAGAAGGCGCCGACCGAAAAGCCCAAGCAGTCGGTGAAATTGCCTTCCAGGCGCCGGCTCAACTGATGAGATGGCTTGCAGCGCTGGTTTTCCTGCTCATCGCCCTGCCCGCCGGCGCCCAGGAAGGAACGCTCACCGTCAGAACGATACCGGTGAAATCCTTCAACCTGTTCTCGCAGCTCGTGACCTTTGGCGGGCTCGAATGGCGCGGCGGCATCGAGCTTGCGAGCGATGATGAGCGCTTCGGCGGCCTGTCGTCGCTCGAGCTCACCGAGGACGGCTCAGACCTCCTTGCAGTGAGCGACCGCGGCTTCTGGTTCAAGGCCGATCTCGTCTATACCGACGGCCATCTCTCAGGGCTTGGCAAAACCGTCATGGCCTCGATCCTCGGCCCGGATGGCAAGGCGCTCGCCGGCTGGGAGCCGGGCCGCATCGATGGCAAGGTGATCGTCGGCTTCGAAAGCCGCGCCCGCGCCGGTCTCTACGATCTGGGCAAGGATGGCTTCCAGGCACGCTTCCGGGATCTGAAGCTCCCGAAAGATGTGGCGAAGGGGCCCCCCAACAAAGAGCTGGAAGCGATCGGGCGCTTCACCTCAGGTCCCCTCGCCGGATCGATCGTTGCGATATCCGAGCTCAACAAGGACGAGAATGGCGATATCCGCGCCTGGGTCTGGGGCGGCGGCAGGAAAGCCTTCGATTTCGCCATCAAGCAGTTCGAGGATTATGCGATCACCGATCTCGCTATCCTGCCCGATGGCGACATATTGACGGTGGAGAGGAGCTTCGGCGCATCGGTTCTGCCCGGCATGGCGATCCGCCGCATCAGGACGGAAGACATTGTTGCCAATGGCGCGGTTTCACCCAGCCTCGTCTTCTCCGGCCGCATGCCGTTCTACCGAATCGACAATATGGAAGGCATCGCCGTGTCGCGCCTCAATGGCGAGACTCGCGTCACGGTCGTCTCCGATAACAACTATCGGCCGGAATTCCAGCGCACCTTGCTCCTGCAATTCGCGCTGAAGCGATAGCTTCCTCCTGTCATCCCGGCGAAAGCCGGGACCCATTAAATTCTTTCAACGCGAGCAGCGGCGCCCAGATTGCACTTATTCAATGGGTCCCGACTTTCGTCGGGATGACGAGTTGAGAATGCAGTAGAAACTCGAGCAAAATGCATTTCGCGTCACTTCTCCGGCAAGCGATCGGTCCGCGGCAGTGCTTTGCCGGTCTCGAGCAGGCTCTTGAGGCTCGCCAGGATCTGCGGCCAGCCTCCCGACACGGCATCGATGAATTTATTTGCGCCTTGCTTCTCGGCCTCATGGGTGACCGAAAGCTTCATCACATCGCCCTGCGGTTCGATCTCGATCGTGCAGCGTGTATAGCCTTCCGCCTTGAGATCGGGCATGAACTCGTTGCGCCATTTGATGACGATGCGCTTGAGCGGATCGATGTCGAGGATCTCGCCGGTGTCGGCGATGCGACCATCGGCGAAGACGATCTTCCAGGGCGAGCCCTTCTTCCAGTCAGTTTCCTGATGGGCGCCGAACCAATATTGCCGGTTGAACTCCGGATTGATCAATGCCTGCCAGAGTTTTTCCTGAGTGGTCTTGATATAGGTCACATAGACGAAGCTCGGCTTACTCATCGCTTGTTCCTTCCAGGTTTTTCTTGAGGTCGGCCAGCACCCTGAGCTTTCCGCGCTCGAATTTGTCGATCCAGCGGTCGGCGATCTCGAAGATGGGCGCTGGGTTGAGATAATGCTCCTTCTCGCGGCCGCGCTTGCGCGTCACGATCAGATTCGCCTCCTCGAGAACCGCCAGATGCTTGCTCACCGCCTGCCGTGTCATGTCCATTTCCTCGCAGAGCGCAGAGAGCGTCTGCCCGTTACGCGCATGGAGATTGTCCAGAAGTTGCCGGCGCGTTGGATCGGCCAACGCCTTGAAGACGGCGTCCATGCTCATGCCCCAAATATGCAACTAAATGGTTGCATGTCAAGTGAAGAGTAAACGCCCATGGCAAGCTCACTTGCTGTATTTGGCGACGAAGGCTTCGGCGCTGAGCGCCGCCATGTCCTCGATCGCATCGGCCAGCCGGTCATGCGGCCAATCCCACCAGGCAAGGCGGGCGATGCGATCGGCGATATCGGGCGGGAAACGGTGGCGCAGCGGCCGCGCCGGCACACCGGCGACGATCGAATAAGGAGCGACGTCTTTGCTGACGACGGCGCCAGCCGCAATCACCGCGCCATTGCCGACCGCAACACCCGGCAGGATGATCGCGCCATGTCCGATCCACACGTCATGGCCGATCACCACCTTCTTCATCATGCGCTCGTCGCGAAATCGCTGATCGAGCTTCTTGCCGAGGAAATATTCGTTGGGCCGGTAGGTGATCTTGTGCTGGCTCACCCGCTCCAACGGGTGGTTGAGCGCATTGACGCGAACATCCGACGCAATGGCGCAGAACTTGCCGATCGCTGCATAAATGATTTCGGCATGCCGCTCGACATAGGAGTAGTCGCCGAGTTCGGAGTCCTTGAACGAGACTCGCTCGGCCAACACAGTGAACCGACCGAGTTTCGCGTTGCGCAACTGGGCGCTCGGATGGACGACCGGTTCACCATCACGCGATGCTTTCGGAGAATGCCGCTTCGGATGGCCCTTTGTCATGGCGAAGCACGATAAAGCAAAAGCCGCGCCAGCGCGCGATCAGGAAAAGTGGGCACCGGTTTTCCGTCCGATCGCGCGCCAAATCAAAATATGGAGCAAATCCTTATCGCCAAAGTCTGCAACTTTGGCGGGATTTGCTCTATGAGCGGCTTGCGTTCGAACACTATGATTGCGATCAGGCGGCCTTTTCGGCTTCCACACGCTTCTCGACGCTCTTCTTCAGGCGGCGCGCTTTGAGCGAAAGATCTTCATCGCGGGCCTTGACCAGGAAGGCATCGAGGCCACCGGCATGCTCGACGGACTTCAGCGCGATGGCGCTGACGCGGAAATTATAGCCCTGCCCCATGGCATCGCTGATCAGATTGACATTGCACAGATTCGGCAAGAACCGTGTCTTCGTCTTGTTGTTGGCATGGCTGACCTTATTGCCAACCTGGGCGCCTTTACCCGTTAACTCGCAACGCCGAGCCATTTCACTGCTCCAAACTCAAATTCGAGGGAAAGAGGTCGGTCGTATAAGGGCAAAGTCCCTCACCCGTCAAGCTTATGGACGGGCCATCCAGGGTGCCCACACTCAGTTCGATCATTCTCATTTTGGCGCAAATGGTAACGATGGCAACGGCCCCGCACGAAAAACAAGTTAATCCAGGACTCGTGCCTTGTGCCCGGCCAGTAATTGCCCACAAGATATTGTGCTAAGTTCCTGGAACAAATGAGGAAAAGCCGCATATCTGTGATTCGGACACGCTCTGTTCCGGAAGGGGAACACTTCCTTAATAAGGAGCGCGAATTTGTCGTCTCCCAGGTCATGCTTTGTAAACCATGACCCTCCGCTGCCTCGCCAAATTAACGCTTCTGTCCGGTCCTTGCCCAAGCCCGCCATGGGACTGTCATCGGGGTGTCCAAATTGCCGCTGCGAAACAAATAGTCAGCCTACGGAACAAAGCCTGAATCGGAGCCTGGTCGGTGATTCGGACAGGATTTGTTCGCCTTTGAATCCGCCGGTTAAAGGATGCGGAAATTTCGCCACCGCTGGGCCCCTTGACCCGGGCCCGCGCTGGCATCAAGTGAAGGTCTACAGAATGCCTGCCTCCCGTAGCGTCACAGCCGTTCTCGGCCCCACCAATACCGGCAAGACCCATCTCGCCGTCGAGCGCATGTCTATGACCGGGTCAGGGTTCGCGTCGGCGACCACGCCGTGGCGCTTGTGACCGGCGAAGAGAAGATCATTCCGGCAACTCCCCGCTTCTGGGTGGCGACCGTCGAGGCCATGCCGTCCAATAACGAGGTGGCCTTCCTCGCCATCGACGAGATCCAGCTCTGCGCCGATTTCGAACGCGGTCACATTTTCACCGACCGGTTGCTGCACCGGCGCGGGCGCGAGGAGACCATGCTGCTGGGAGCCGGCACCATGCGTCCGATCATCGAGCGCCTCGTGCCCCGGACCACCTTTGTCGCCCGCCCGCGCTTCTCCAAGCTCACTTATGCCGGCCACAAGAAACTGTCGCGACTGCCACGCCGTTCCGCCGTCGTCTCCTTTTNCGGCGGCGCCGCGGTCGTCCTGGGCGCGCTGTCGCCGCGCACCCGCAATGCCCAGGTTGCCCTCTACCAGTCGGGCGATGTCGACTACATCATCGCCACCGATGCAATCGGCATGGGCCTCAACATGGATGTCGATCATGTCGCCTTCGCAGCAACGCGCAAATTCGACGGCTTCCATTATCGCAATCTGAATCCATCCGAGCTCGGTCAGATCGCCGGACGCGCCGGGCGCTATCTCAATGACGGCACCTTCGGAACGACAGGCGAGGCCGATCCCTTCGATGCCGACATGGTGGAGCGTCTCGAGACCCACAAATTCGACAATGTGCAAATGCTCCAGTGGCGAAACCGCGATCTAGATTTCCGCTCGCTCGAAGACTTGAAGCGCAGCCTCGGCTTCTTCCCGCGCATCGACGGGTTGACGCGGGCGCAAGCGGGGCCTGACGTCGTGGCACTTGACGCTTTGTCGCGTGACGAAGCCATTGCGGCTCTGGCCGCGGGGCGCCGGCGGGTGGCGCTTCTGTGGGAAGTCTGCCAGATTCCCGATTACCGCAATATCAGCGCCAGCGAGCATTCGAACCTCGTCAGCCACATCTTTGAATTCCTCGCCAGGGATAATGGCCGCATTCCGGAAGACTGGTTCGCCCGCCAGCTCAGCCATTGCGACCGCTCCGATGGCGACATCGACACCTTGTCCAATCGCATTGCCCATGTGCGGACCTGGACTTTTGTGGCAAACCGTACCGACTGGCTGGAAGCGCCGCTCTTCTGGCAGTCGCGCACCCGCGAAATTGAGGACAAATTATCAGATGCCTTGCATGAAAGGCTCACACAGCGTTTTATCGACCGCCGCACCAGCGTGCTGATGCGGCGATTGGCCCAAAAGGAAGAATTGATGTCGACGGTTGAGGAAGATGGCGCTCTACATGTGGAAGGCGAGTATGTGGGCCGTATCAAGGGTTTTCATTTCATTCCCGATGGTGCTGACGGCGCAACCGGAAAGACGCTAAAAGCCGCCTCACTGAAAGCCGTGGCCTCGGAGATTTCGGCGCGCGCCCAGACGGTTGCCGCCTGTCCCGATCCCGACCTGTCCCTGACCAGGCTCGGCCAGATCGTCTGGCAGAGCGCGCCGATAGCGAAACTCGAAGCGGGACAGTCCCTGCTCAAGCCGCGCATCATCATCATAGCCGATGACCAGTTGACCGGTACCGATCGCGAGGTGGTGCAGGCCAGGCTCGAGAAATTCCTGGGCCGCCACATCGCCAACATCGCAGAGCCGCTGATCAAGCTCGAAGAGGGTGAGGGCCTTGCCGGCACCAGCCGTGGCCTCGCCTTCCGCCTCCTCGAGACCCTTGGCGTCCTGCCGCGCGACCAGGTGGTGCAGGAAGTGAAGAGCCTGACCCAGGAAGAACGCGCCTCCTTGCGCAAATTCGGCGTGCGCTTCGGCGCCTTCAATATTTTTGTGCCGCTTCTGCTGAAGCCCGCGGCGACCCAGTTGCGTCTGCTGCTGTGGGGGCTGGAGAAGAGCAAGGACGGCAAATTCGACCTCGAGACCCTGCCCGAATCTCCGGGCCAGGGCCTGACCTCGGCGCTGTTCGACCGCTCGACGCCGCGCGGCTTCTACGGCATTTGCGGCTATCGCATCTGCGGGCCCCGCGTGGTGCGCATCGACATGCTGGAGCGTCTGGCCGACGTGATCCGCGAGCGGGTCTTCTGGCGTCCGCGCTTTGCCGAAGAGCCGAGGCCGCAGGGTTCGGTCGAGGGCGGCGGCTTCACCATTGTGCCCGACATGATGTCGCTCGTTGGCTGCTCCGGCGAGGAGTTCCAGGCCATCCTGCGCAGCCTCGATTTCCGCATGCAGAAGCGCAAGGTGAAGCGCCCGGCATCGCCCCCGGCACCGGCGGCGGCTGAAGCCACCGCGGAAGCGACGCCCGAAATGGCCGAAGCAGGAACAGAAGCCGCCGTCGAAGAGGCGGTTGCTCAAACCGAAGTGCCGCCTCCGCCGGAACCTGTTGCCGAAGTTCCAGGCCCCATAGAGGAGCCGGCAGCTGATACGGCCCTTGTCATGGCGGAAGCCACCGAGGCCACGGCTCCCGCAGCCGAAGCGCAAGCAGCGCCCGTCGTCGAAGCGCCCGCTATCGACGCGGTCGTGGAGGTCCCGGCGGCAGAAGCCCCGGCGGATGAGATCGAGATCGAGGTCTGGTGGCCCAAGGATACCGGTCCCTTCCGCCGCGAGCGGCCCAAGCCTGACGCCAAGCCCCATCAGCACCGCCATAAGCGCAAGGAGCGGCCGGAGCAGAAGCCGGCTGAGGGCAAGCCGGCGCAGGAGGACAAGCCGCATCACCGGGACGGCAAGCCAGAAAGGCCGCCACGGCCCGAACGCAAGCCGGAGAAGCCGATCGACCCCGATTCGCCCTTTGCCGTTCTGGGCGCACTGAAGGCGCGGTTCGCCAATAAGACTTGACCGGTCCCAGGCAGCGTATCGACAAATGCGCCATAGTGTCGCAGGGGCAGGTTCGGCTCAACAAGGCCAGGGTTTCGAAGCCGAGCCACGAGGTGGAACCGGGCGACGTCCTCACCCTGGCGGTCCATGGCCGGGTCCGGGTCATCAGGGTACTTGCCATCGGGGCAAGGCGGGGTCCCGCCAGCGAGGCCCAGACCCTATATCAGGACATGGCAGACTCAGCGCCTGCTGCGTCGGAAAAGCAGTCGCACAAGCCGTAAAGCCTTGCTATAGAGCGTTCGGAATAAAGAACGGATTGCCGCGAATGACCTATATCGTCACGGAAAACTGCATTAAGTGCAAATACATGGACTGTGTGGAAGTCTGTCCGGTCGACTGCTTCTATGAAGGCGACAACATGCTCGTCATCCATCCGGACGAATGTATCGATTGTGGCGTCTGTGAGCCCGAATGCCCGGTCGATGCGATCAAGCCCGATACCGAGCCCGGCCTCGACAAATGGCTTCAGCTCAACACCGAATATGCCCCGAAATGGCCGAATATAACGATCAAACGGGAGCCGCCGGCGGATGCCAAGGAATTCGAGGGCGTCGAGGGCAAGCTTGAGAAGTATTTCTCACCCGAACCCGGCGAAGGGGACTGAGTTGGTCCGGAACCATTAACCTTCTGGTCCGCAAATACCGTTTGTTACGCACAATTATACCGTACACGGATAGGTCGGACTTTAATTTTCATTAAAGCCGTGCTATATTCCGTCATGATGTAACCAGACTTACGGAAACGATCCCGAGCCCCTAAAGCTCGGATTTTTTTCGCCAAAAGCGCCTGTCCACTGCTGGAAAGAGGGCCTGAGATCCCCATCCGCTGGACCGCCAAAGGCGAGATCAGGAGATCGGCCGTTTGGCGTGAGCCTCTGCTTGCGCCGTCGATAGGTTGCGAGGCGAAGGAAAGCCATGACCAAGTCGAAGCCCAAGGCGAAAGCCAAATCCCATAAACCTGCAGCGAAGAAGAAAAAGATCGTGAAAACCACTGCCAAAAAGAAGCCGGCCGTGAAGGCCAAGACTGCCGCCCTTGCCAAGAAGGTGAAGCCTTCCGCCCATGCGGCAAAAGTCACGGCGAAACCCGCTGCCAAACCGGCCCACAAGGCTGAGGTGAAAGCCCATGCCACGGCGCATGCGGCCAAGCCCCACGCACATGCGACGAAGCCCCAGGCCCCTGCCCATAAGCCCGTTCATGGCACCAAGCCCCACGCTCCCGCCCATCCGGCGAAGCCCGTGGCCCACGCCCATAAGCCGGCCCATCCGCAGGCAGCGCCCGCCTCGGCTCAGCGCCCGGTTCCGCCTGCCCCCATCACCCATATGGCCGACAAGCCGGTGGTCGCGACCCCTGCTGCCAAGAAGCTGCTGTTCAAGATCAATGAGCTGGTCGTCTATCCGGCCCATGGCGTCGGGCGTGTCGTACAGATCGAGGAGCAGGAGATCGCCGGCATCAAGCTCGAACTCTATATCGTCGATTTCGACAAGGAGGAGCTGCGTCTCAAGGTGCCGACCTCGAAGTCGGAACAAAAGGGCATGCGCAAGCTCGCCGACAAGCCGCTCATCGACCACGCGATGAAGGTCTTGAAGGGCCGGGCCCGCATCAAGCGCACCATGTGGTCGCGCCGGGCCCAGGAATATGAAGCGAAGATCAATTCCGGCGACCTGATCGCTGTGGCCGAGGTCGTGCGCGACCTCTACCGCTCCGAGCGCCAGCCCGAGCAGTCCTATTCCGAACGTCAGCTCTTCGAGCAAGCGCTCGAGCGCATGGCGCGCGAGATCGCCGCAGT
>VAZZ01000265.1:0-3521 GCA_005884715.1 Alphaproteobacteria bacterium
CCATTCGACACCCTCGCCCGGATCGAGATCGAAGATGATCCGGTCGGGCTGCTCGAGCTTTTCGATGCGCGAGCCCCAGGGATGAATTTCCAGCACATTCGCCTGCACGAGCGCCATGAGCCCGTCGAGATCTTGAATGGCAAACATCGGTTCGCTCTCGCCGACATCGACAGGAACAAAGGATTTGTCGGCGCCCTCCCACAAATGCTTGGCATAGAAGCATGATTTGCCGACCCCGCCTGGGCAGCGCACCACGCTCAACACCCGGTTGGTGATATGCGGAAGGATCCAGTCGGCGATATCGCTGTAGAATTCTGCCAGGCCCTGCTTGGCGATGCCGTCATCAGGCCAGAGAATCCGGTCGGGATGGGTGAGATTGACCTGGCTCGCTGTCTTCCTGGCCGGCTTCATCGTCGGGCCTTTGGGTTCCTCGAGCACGACGTCCTTGGCTGCCGTGTCTTCGCGAATGCCCTTGAAGGCCGCCTGGCGCAGGAGCTTGTCCGTGCTCCAGCCCCTGAATTGAATGTCGGCAACGAAGCGCGGTTCCACCCAGCGCACATTCTGGAGCGAGGCCTTATCGACCGGCCGTTTGAATTTGGGTTGGGTGGTTTCGATGGATTCCAGTCCGCTGCGCAGCGCCAGCGCCGTCTCGTCGGTGAAGCCCGTACCTGCCCGCCCGGCATGCACCAGCTCTTTTTCCTCATAATAGCCGAGCACCAGCGCGCCGACGGCCTGGCGTGAGGTGGACGAGGGAACATAGCCTATGATCACGAATTCCTGGCTGAGGGCGCATTTCGATTTGATCCAGCTCTCGGTGCGGCCGCTGCGATAGGGCGCATCGGTGCGCTTCGAGATCAGTCCTTCGAGCCCCATCTGGCAAGCATGGGCGAAGATGGTGCGGCTGTCGCCCTCATCCATGTGCTGGCTATAGCGCAGCGGAGAATCGGAAGCGATGGATCGGCAGAGCTCTTCGAGTGCTGTCTTGCGGTGCTTGAGCGGAACGCCGGTCAGATTGACGCCCTCGCAATAGAGCAGGTCGAACAGGAAATAGCCGAGACGGTCTCGCCGCCCGCTTTTGAGGTCGCTCTGCAGCGCACTGAAGGTGGAAATGCCGCTGTCCTCCTGGGCGACGATTTCGCCATCGAGAAGGGCTGAGCTCACCGGCAATTGCGCCATCGCCTTGGCGATGGTGGGAAAACGCTTCGTCCAGTCGAGCCCTGTGCGCGTCCGCAGTTGGACCTTGCCGCCGTCGAGGCGCGCCTGCATGCGATAGCCGTCCTGTTTGATCTCGTGCAGCCAGCCTTTGCCTTGCGGCGGGTTGTCGTCTTCGATCGCGAGCGCCGGTTCGATGAAGACCGGCAATATGCCTTTCTTTGCGCCCGGAATCCTGCTGAAGTCGGATGCCTTTGAGCCGCTCTCGCGTCTGATCTTCTCGCGCGCCTTGTGATCGGGCCGGATCTGCTTGCGCTGTTCGAGGTCCTCATTGGTTAGGCCGGAAATGACCGAGGAGAGCTCGGTCGCCACCGGTTCGAGATCGGTTGCGCCCAGGTCATATTCATCCGATCCCTTGAACAGCAGCCACTGGTCCTGCTTTTCTCCCGGCTTTCTCTTCATGCGAACGAAATGCCAGTGGCCTTTGAGCCGCTCGCCATTCAGCGCGAAAATGAGCTTGCCCTTTTTCAGCCCTTCATGCGGGTCGCCATCGGCCATCCAGGTGCCGTGATCCCACACGATCATCGTGCCGCCGCCATACTCCCCTTTGGGGATGGTGCCTTCCCAGGTGAGGTAATCGAGCGGATGGTCCTCAGTCTGGACGGCGAGGCGCTTGACCCCGGGCACCATGCTGATGCCTTTGGTGACGGCCCAGCTCTTGAGCACGCCGTCGAGCTCGAGCCTCAGATCGAAATGAAGGCTCCGCGCATCATGGCGCTGAACGGCGAAGCGCCAGGCCTTTTTCTGCCCGACTTTCGGGCGCGGCTCCGGCGTCTTCGTAAAATCGCGTTTTTCGCGATAGGCCGACAAACGCCCGGGCGATCTCTTCGCCGCCTTTTCTTTGGCGCTACGGGTCGGCATTCACTCTAGCGACGGCCGCCGCCGGCCTTCTTCTTGGCGGAGGATTTCTCAGCTCCACTCTTGGTGCGGCTCTTGGCAACCTCATCACCGCCGACGCTGCGCCGCAACGCGTCCATCAGGTCGACGACATTGGTGCCGGAGGGACGCTCCTCCTCGGTAACGACGATCTTGTGGCCCCTGGCCTTCTCTTTCACG
Source organism: Alphaproteobacteria bacterium (assembly GCA_005884715.1). Lineage (GTDB taxonomy): Bacteria > Pseudomonadota > Alphaproteobacteria > Rhizobiales > Aestuariivirgaceae > Taklimakanibacter. Next base: position 2,269 of record VAZZ01000265.1, read on the forward strand.
AGATCATGCAGGGCTGAGGCATAATGGTTCTTGTACTGCTCCGGCTTGAAACTGCCGGCCTTGCGCCCGATCAATTCGCTCGCCAGGCCCACCATTTCAGGATCGAGCTTCTGGTCGGGCAGATCGGAGAAATATTGCCCTGCGGAGCGGATCTCATTGGCATAGCGCATGATATGCATGCCAAGCCCCTTGTCGAGCGGGCCGACGGCGACGAGATATTCGCGTCCCGACATGGTGACCTGGCCGACGCCGAGCTTGCCGCTCTTCTTCAAGGCATCGCGGATGACGAGATAGCCTTCGACCGCATGCTCGTCCGCCGGCACGATGTAATAGGGGCGCTCGAAATAGCGCGGATCGATCGCCTCGGCATCGACAAATTGCTGCAGATCGAGGGTCTTCTTGCTTTCGAGCTTGCTCGCCTCAAGCTCTTGCGGCTCGAGCGTGACATAGGTGTCCTCGTCGATCTCGTAAGCCTTGACGATGTCGGCGGAGTCGACCGGGCCGATGCCCTTGACGGTCGAGCTTGATTTCCGCCGCGGTGTCGACGGCGTTATAGACGGCGACCCCGATGGAGACGAGGGAAAGCCTGAGGAAGCCTTTCCAATAGGCGCGGCCCGGAACTGCCATGATACTCACCACTGACCAACTGACTTATATTCAAAGTGTATCCTGTGGGTTGTGGTTCCTCTACGGAAACAAACCGAAAACACGCTATGCAGTTACCGAATTCTACCTACAATATATGGCAGGTTGAGACGCGCGGCGGTCTAGGTCGGCTATGACAAGAAGGGCGCCTATGCTTACGATCCCAAGAATCCGAAGCAGAAATATCGCGGCGACAAGACCGACCCGGCGGTGACCGAGCGCGACAAGCAGCTCAACAAATTCGCCGAATTCGTGAATAACAAGGAAGTGACGAAGGCCGAAATCGAGGACCGCGACTTCTATCATTTCCGCCCGTTCCTGCAGCGCAATGCGAAACTGGGTGAGGGCTTTCCCGAGAAGGAGAAGCTCGTGGCGCCGACCAAGTCAGGCGAGATAAGGCCTTGTTGTTGTCTCGCAGGGGGCGGCGGGAGTTTTCTCAATGATCGCCGGGATAAGACGAAACTGCACTTCTATGGCGGCACGGATTACCTGACCAAGCCGGGCGATCCCATCTATGCGACGATCGACGGCTGGGTCGAAAGGCGGAAGGATCCGCGCAAGGGCCTGGAAGGCGTCGTCCTCCGCAACGAGGCAGGCTACCGCTCCAG
>VAZZ01000265.1:3552-5644 GCA_005884715.1 Alphaproteobacteria bacterium
TTTCGTCGAGCTTGCGCCGGAGATCGAAAAGGCGCTCACCGGCACATCGCATTTCGAGGTTAAGACAGGCGAGACGATTCTCGGCAACGCGCAGGATCTTCGCCCAAGTCGGTGCCGGCGAAGGCTCCGGAAACGGCGGCTAAGCCCTAGATCAACTAATTCGGCAGGCCGGCTTGGCGCAGCGCGTTGATGACTTTTTCGAGTTTCGCATGATCGCGATAGCGCTGCGACAGATGTATTTCGGTCATGGTGAAGTCCGGCCAACGTTCACGCAGCTTGCCGAGCATCTCGAAGGCCTCCATTAGGCCTTACAGGGCGCCGGCAAGGCGCGAGCCGGCTTCCTGGCGCTCGCGCGGACCATACACGCCAAACTCAAAATTCCGACCGTCCCCGCTTGCTGCGCCACCCGTTGCGCAGTATCGTCGCCCCCGCTACGAATGCCGAAAAAGAATAAGCGATGAGCGGGGACGCTGCCTAAGCCTCCCTCCATTATCGGGGACGACCAACAGGGAGGAACTCCATGCCTATTGCCATCCATCCATCTGTCGATAAAGGCTTCAAGCCGGCCGGCCGGAATTTCAAGGGCGGCACGCTGACCTGCAAATGCGCCAGTAATCCCGTGACGGTGAAGGTCACGAGCCAGAGTGCGCATAATCACGCTTGCGGCTGCACCAAATGCTGGAAGCCGGCAGGGGCGACATTCTCGGTCGTTGCCGTCGTTCCGCGCAACAGCCTGACCGTCACCGCCAATGGCCAAAAGCTGAAAGTGGTGGACTCCAATGCGACGATCCAGCGCCATGCCTGCACCGGCTGCGGTGTGCATATGTATGGCCGCGTCGAGAACACCAAGCATCCCTTCCATGGGCTTGATTTCATCCACACCGAATTGTCGAAAGAGAAGGGCTGGTCGCCGCCCAAATTCGCTGCCTTCGTCTCGTCCATCATCGAATCCGGCACCAAGCCGGATCAAATGAAAGCCATAAGAGCACGGCTCAGGAAGCTTCGCCTCGAACCCTATGACTGCCTGTCGCCGGCGCTGATGGATTATATCGCCACTTACATCGCGAAGGCATCGGGCGTCCTCAAGGCCTGACCCTCGTGCAAGAGACAGACTGGCCTTCGACGTCCTGTTCAGGCTAGCGCATCGGACCGAAAAGTGTGAAGCGGTTTTCGGATAATCCGATGCGCAAAACAAAAAGATAGAGCGCCGAGGCGATCCCGTCTGAACGCCCGGCGGTCTAGATGAAACACGTCTGGGAGAATCGTGGATATGAAGACCCGCGCCGCTGTCGCCTTTGAGAAAGCCAAGCCGCTTGAAATCGTCGAGGTCGATCTCGAAGGCCCGCGCGAAGGCGAGGTGCTGGTCGAGATCAAGGCGACCGGCATCTGCCACACCGATGAATTCACAATCTCCGGAGCCGATCCGGAAGGCCTCTTCCCGGCGATCATGGGCCATGAAGGAGCAGGCATCGTCGTCGATGTCGGCCCCGGCGTGAAGTCACTCAAGAAGGGCGATCACGTCATCCCGCTCTATACGCCCGAATGCCGCGAATGCGATTACTGCCTCAACCCCAAGACCAATCTTTGCCAGAAGATCCGCATCACCCAGGGCAAGGGCCTGATGCCCGACGGCACCAGCCGTTTCTCCTACAAAGGCAAGATGGTGCGTCACTATATGGGCTGTTCCACTTTCTCGAATTTCACCGTCCTGCCCGAGATCGCCTTGGCGAAAGTGCGCTCCGACGCGCCCTTCGACAAGATCTGCTATATCGGCTGCGGCGTCACCACCGGCATTGGTGCGGTCATCAATACCGCCAAGGTGGAAGAGGGCTCGAACGCCATCGTCTTCGGCCTGGGCGGCATCGGCCTCAATGTCATCCAGGGGCTGCGTCTCGCCGGGGCCAATATGATCATCGGCGTCGATCTCAATAATGACCGCAAGGCCTGGGGCGAGCGCTTCGGCATGACCCATTTCGTCAATCCGAATGACGTCAAGGGCGATCTCGTTGCGCATCTGGTCGAACTGACCGGGGGCGGTGCCGATTACACATTCGAGTGCATCGGCAATGTGAAAGTGATGCGCATAGCGCTC
>VAZZ01000267.1:0-1297 GCA_005884715.1 Alphaproteobacteria bacterium
CGCATGATGATGATGTGATGCGATACGGCAAAGACTTCCGCCAGGCGATGAGTGACGAAGATGATGGCCATGCCACGCCACGCCAGAAGCCGCATGCGCTCGAACAGCCTTTGCGCTTCTCCTTCAGTGAGCGCCGCCGTCGGTTCATCGAGAATGAGGAGATTGACCTTCTTCGACAAAGCACGCGCGATGAGAGCCAGTTGCTGGGTGGCGAGATCGAGCGCCTTCATCGGCAGCGCCGGATCGATCGCAAGGCCGAAATCGCGCAGCGCCGCAGCGGCACGCGCCAGGCGCAGCGGATGATCGAGAAGCCACCATCTGACGGGCTCGGCATTGAGGAAGAGGTTCTCGGCCACGGACAATTCCGGCGCGATATTGATTTCCTGGGTAGGGCTTGCCGGAAAGAAATATGTCGCCGGCAAAACTGCCAGCCGGATGAAGGCCGGCGACGATCTGGATAAGGGTGGATTTGCCGGCGCCATTCTGGCCGAGCAGAGCGACGATCTCGCCCGGATTTATGGAGAGACTGACATTATCGACGGCAACGACGCCTGGAAATCGCTTCGTCAGATGCTCGACCGCGAGAACGGCCACGGGAGGAGTATCACGCCTTGCGTGCTCTTCCTCCCGCGTACCCGCCACGATCATTGCAAAACACTTCCCGGCTTCAATCGCATTTCGGCATCTTGTCGGGGACGTTCTTGTAGACTTCCTTGATATCCAGCCAATGCTGATGCTTGCAGACGAAATCCGGCATCTCCTTCTGGCTGACGAGATAGATCGGCGTCTTCACCCACGGAATATCGGCGGCCTTATTGTTGATCTTATCGGTGGCGCCGATGTCTTCGCATTTCGCCATGGCGATGGCCGCCTTGGCGCCGGCAACGGCCATTTCATCGGGTGCTGGCCACACGCTGCCGAACATGCGTCCCTCGACAATCGCCTGGGCAGCGGCGAGCTCCATGTCCTGTCCGGTGACCGGGATCGAGCCCGCAGCAATGCCGGCGCCGTCGATCGCCTGAAGGACACCCACCGACATGCCGTCATAGGAAACGAGAAAGGCGTTGATGGCATTGTTGTTCTGAGTCAGCGCATTCTCGGCATGCGCCTGGGCGGCTTCGGTCTTCCAGCCGGCAGAAAACTGGTCGAGGACGATCTTGATATCGCCCTTGGCGACGAGCGGATCGACCACCATGTGATAGCCTTCCTGCATCTGGGTCGATCCGGTCTGGCCTGGATCGCCGCCAATCAGGGCATAATTGCCTTTGGGCACCGCAGCCACGACCGCGCCCGCCGC
>VAZZ01000267.1:1399-1886 GCA_005884715.1 Alphaproteobacteria bacterium
AGGACGCGATCGGGATGCCGGCTTCATTGGCTTTCTCGGCGATCGAGGCGGCGACATTGAAATCCACCGGCTGGATGATGATCGCGTCGACACCCTGGGTGATGACATTCTCCGCCTGGGCGACCTGCTTCGCCGCATCGTGATCGGCGGACTGAACGAGAACTTGATAGCCGCCGGCCTCGGCGGTTTTGACGAAGAAGGGCACATCGGCATTGAGATAGCGGAAGGCCTTCTGGTGCTTGAGCATGAAGGCGATCTTGCCGGTCTTGCCGGGCTTGCAATCGCCTTCAGCAAAGGCAGGTGCTGATGCGGCAACCGCCAGCGCACAAGCCAAAGGCACCATCAAAGTCGTGAGTTTCCTGGTCATGACATTCTCCCATGTTGAGCGGCCACTTATTCGCGTGGCTCGCTTGATGGTAACGCTAACTATCACTAACATATGAGTCAACGTCACATAACCAGTGGATTCATTAAATTTTCTCTATGA
>VAZZ01000268.1:0-1375 GCA_005884715.1 Alphaproteobacteria bacterium
ATGATCGGTGCCGGGCTGCCACAGGACGTCGCGTCCGCGCATCCTTTCAAACCGGCACAATATGTCCTGGATCGTATTGTTGAGGGCATGCCCCATATGGAGCGAGCCCGTCACATTGGGCGGTGGGATGACGATAGTGAACGGCTTCGCTTTGGGGCGGCGGCCCGGCTTGAAATACCCCCCCTTTTCCCACTCATCATAGAGACGGGCTTCCATTTCGGCAGGGATGAAGGTTTGTCGCGCGCCGTCCTCAGGGTCTTCGTCCAGCTCTATCGCGAAGGCCTGATCTATAAGGACAAGCGGCTGGTCAACTGGGATCCCAAATTGCTGACCGCGATTTCCGACCTCGAAGTGGTGCAGAAGGAAATCAAGGGCCATTTGTGGCATCTCAAATATCCGATTGAAGGAACTACGGAGCACATCATCGTCGCTACCACGCGGCCCGAGACGATGCTGGGCGATACCGGTGTGGCAGTCCATCCCGATGACGGGCGCTATAAGCATCTCGTCGGCAAGAAGGTCGTGCTGCCACTGGTCGGCAGGCGGATCCCTATTGTGCCCGACATCTATTCGGATCCTGAAAAGGGCACCGGCGCCGTCAAGATAACCCCGGCGCATGATTTCAACGATTTCGACGTCGGCAAGCGCCACGATCTGCGCCAGGTCAATGTTCTCGACCAATTCGGCAAGATGCTGCTTCAGGGCAACGAAGACTTCCTCAGCGATTCGGCGGTGCCGGAAGCGACGCTGGCGCTCCATGGCCTCGACCGTTTCGAGGCGCGCAAGCGCGTCGTCGCAGGTGCCGCATGGCGATCGCTCGGATGTCGTCATCGAACCCTGGCTCACCGAGCAGTGGTACGTCGATGCCAAGACGCTGGCCGGGCCCGCCATCGCCGCGGTTGAGAAAGGCGATACGGTCTTCGTCCCGAAGAACTGGGAGAAGACCTATTACGAATGGATGCGCAACATCCAGCCCTGGTGCATTTCGCGGCAGCTGTGGTGGGGACATCAGATTCCCGCCTGGTACGGGCCCGATGGCGAGATTTTCGTCGAGGAAACGGAAGACCTGGCGTTCGCCGCGGCACAGCGCCATTACGGTACGCGCACGATGCTCACACGCGATGAGGACGTGCTCGATACCTGGTTTTCCTCCGCACTATGGCCGTTCTCGACGCTCGGCTGGCCGGATTCACCCCCCGAGCTCAAGCGCCACTATCCGACCGACGTCCTGGTTACCGGCTTCGACATCATCTTCTTCTGGGTTGCCCGCATGATGATGATGGGGCTCCATTTCATGAAGGAGAAGCCGTTTCACACCGTCTATATCCATGCGCTGGTCCGCGACGAGAAGGGCCAGAAGATGTCGAAGTCGAAG
>VAZZ01000268.1:1409-4165 GCA_005884715.1 Alphaproteobacteria bacterium
CAAGGGCGCGATATCAAGCTCTCGACCCAGCGCGTCGAAGGCTATCGCAATTTTGGCACCAAGCTGTGGAATGCGGCGCGGTTCTGCGAGATCAACGGCGCGAGGCGCGATCCCGATTTCGACCCGATCGCTGCACGCGTGACCATCAACCGCTGGATTGCCGGCGAGGTCTCGCGCACGCGCGATTCTGTCACTAAAGCCATCGAAGAACATCGCTATAATGATGCGGCGGGCAGCCTCTACAGCTTCGTGTGGAACGTGTTCTGCGACTGGTACGTCGAGCTCATCAAGCCGGTCCTTTCGGGAAGCGATGAAGCCGCCAAGATTGAAACGCAGCATTGCGCACAATGGATCCTCGACCAGATCCTCATCCTATTGCATCCCTTCATGCCATTCATCACCGAAGAGCTGTGGCAGAAGACGCAGGCCCCGGGCATGCTGATCGCCGCGGAATGGTCGAGCTACAAGGGGCTCGGCGATGCGAAAGTCGATGCCGAGATGAACTGGGTCATCGACTTCATCTCGCAAGTCCGTTCGGTGCGCGCCGAGATGAATGTGCCAGCCGGTGCCAAGATCGGCTGCGTCATTGTCGGCGCCAATACGGAATCACGCCGCCGTGCCGCGACCTGGGAACAGGAGATCATACGGCTGGCCAGGCTTAAGGCGATCGATTTCGAGGACAAGGTCCCCGGCTCATCGGCGCAAGTGGTGCTGGGCGAGGCGGTTCTCGCTCTGCCGCTTGAAGGCGTCATCGATTTTGCCGCCGAGCGCACAAGGCTCGGCAAGGAACTCGAGAAAGTGTCGAAGGACATCGCCGTCATCGATGGGCGCCTCGGCAATGCCGGCTTCGTCGCCAAGGCGCCGGAAGATGTGCTCGAAGAGACGCGTGAGCGGAAGGCCGCCCTTGCCGCTCAGCGCATCAAACTTGGTGAAGCCCTGAGCCGGCTTCGGTGATCAGGGGCTTGGGGCTGCCCGCTTGGCTTTGCGCCGGCGGCGGGCCGCCTTGACTGAAGCGGCGGTACCATTCGTGGCCCGAACGGTCCGGCGGGACGTTACCCTGCGCATGCCGCGCGGAAACAGCGTTCCGATGGCGACGCCGAGGCCCAGGCCGACCGCACCCAGCAACAGCGGATTGGCATCGGTCAGCTGACTGATATCGCTGCGGCGCGGCATGCGGAGATGTCCTTCCGCCGCTTCCTGGGCCCAGCCATAGGCCCGGCCGATGGTTTCGCGGCTGCGGCGCAACGCCGAACCGGCATTATCCTGCAGGAACTGCGCGGTGGTCGCCTTGCGCGCTCTACGGCCGGCTCTGACCGGCTTGCGCTTTCTGGTCGTTTTCATGTTGGTTTTCCTTCCTTTGCGATGCGATCAGGGATTTTGACTTGCGTTTGAGTTGCGCCGGTCGGTCCGATCTTCGCGCATTGAGGACCAGCCAGCTCAACCCCAGCAGCAAGGGGACGATGGGAAAAGGATTGCGGCGCAGCGATTTTCCAGTCGCGACAAACGCCTGGCCCTGCGGATCGAGTTTGCGCAGAGCCTCATCCGCGAGGCCGAGCGGTGTCAGCTTCAGCCTGAGTTTCCGCACACTTGCGGCAAAATCCGCACGGCGGCGGTCGGCTTCGGCCTCAAGCGCGTCAATGTGGTTCATCGAAGGCGCTCCAGATGATTTTGGCGGTGCTCAGGGTGCGGCCCTTAAGCTCGGTTGGACGCAGAAGCGACCTGACCCAGGCAATGAGGAGAGCGCCGGCAAGGAGCAGGGCAAGCCCCACATTCAGCCCGGCCACGATCGGCCCGAGCGACGGCGAGAGGCCTTGGACCAGAACATTAACGAGCGTTATCGTTCCGGCGATTATGACTATCAGCGCCCCAATGACCAGGATGGCGGCCAGTTCCACCCGTTTCACGCCCGAATTCACGCGGGCCGTGAGCAAAGCCCGTTCCGCCGCAGCCCAAGCCAGACCATCGCGCTTGAGCTCTTCGAACATGTCGCCCAGCGACTGAGTTGGGGGCCTGCCCTCGGTCTTCGCCATACCGCTGCTCCTAATGCAGCGCCTTACGCCGCCGTCCCCGCCGCTTGACGCCTCCGTCGGAAGTTCTATGCGCCTTCACCGGCATCGGCCAGCCATGCACCAACTGGGTGAAAGCCAGGCCTGCGGCGACACCGAGCGTCAAGGTGGCGACGGGTTGACGCCTGGCAAAACTGGCGAAGTCGTCCAGCATGTCGGGGATGTCAGTTTTCGCGACATAGTCGGCGAGATCATTCAGATTGTCGGCAGCGGTGTCGCTGTAATGCCGCAGCTGCGGAAAGTCATCAAGCGTGGCGCCGAATTCGCGGGTCGCCGATGCCAGTTCGACGATCCTGTCGGCGCCGGCGCGCTTGCCGCCGTCGGCGAGCGCAGAAGCCAGAGACAGGGCATCATCGAAGATACGGTTGCCGGCGGGCCTGCGATGGGGGACGGCGCGCGCTCGGCGGGTTCTTTTTGCTTTTGCCAAGGATAGGTCCTCGCATTCGGGTTTCTGTCGATGGAAGGCAACGCTTCAGCTTGGCAAAAGTTCCCGGAAGGAAAGGGCAGGGCATTGATGCGGCTCGATTAATTCTTGCGGGGAGACGACCGCGTCCGGCCGCGTTCGCGCCGCCGGTTATTGTACTTGCAAATCTATTCCTGCACGAAGCCCGCAAGTCCTAAATCCTCGTGGCGCAGACTTTCCTTGCCGGTTTGGCGCCACATCTTCATCGCATCATCGATGCCAAAGGG
>VAZZ01000270.1 GCA_005884715.1 Alphaproteobacteria bacterium
AACCTGCGGATGGAAAACGATCAGGAACTCTTTACGAAAGGTCTGGCGACGTATCAGAAGGTCGTGGCCCTGAACTATATGGCGCACAGAGAGGTATACGGGCTTCTGCATCAGGTGCTGGCCGCTGAAGCGCCCGATCAGTTTGTGTTTGCCGATCTTGCCTGTGGCCCTGCCATGGCTTCGGCCGAGGCGCTGAGAGACACGCGGATTAGCCGCTATATTGGAATCGACATCTCGCGGCCATCCCTCGAATTCGCCCGTGAATCGCTCCGGTCCCTGGCCTGTCCGGTTGATCTGCGCTGTCAAGACTTCGTCGAGGCCATCGCCTCCTGGGACGAGCCGCTCGATGTTGTCTGGGTCGGCCAGTCCTTTCATCACCTCCGCGCCCCCGAAAAGCGGGATTTCATCCGGCGCATCCATGCGCTCCTTCCCCGCAGCGGGCTTTTCCTCATCTGGGAGCCGACCTGCGTTGAGGGAGAGGATCGCGAGGGGTGGTTTCAGCGGTTCGCGCGGCTGCGGCCCGAGTGGTCGATGATTACCGACGAGGAATTTGCCGCCTTCGATAGCCACTGTCGCGCTTCCGACTATGCCGAGACCTCCTCGGTCTGGAAGGCGATGGGTCGCGAAGCCGGATTCGAGCGCGTCGATGAACTGCTCATCGTGCCAAACCGACTAGCGCGGGTTTACCGCTATAGCCATTGATGCCGTTCCTGCTTCTTACGATTCGCACAAGCATTATAGGTTCGTCAGCCCGGCGAAACTTGCCCCGGGGTGGCGTAAATGCAAGAGCCGCCGGGCCCGCGAGTTTACAAATAATTAAATCGCGTTCGGCACTCGATTGACTAGTGTGGCCGCCGTTGAGGGACAGCCAAATTATTCATGACATTGACCGTGCAGCCCATGCGCTGCCCGGCGAGAGAAAGGATGTTGAGTCATATGACCATCGGAAAGACAATCACCGCAGCGGCATTTCTGGCCTTGATCGCCAGTTCACCATCATTCGCCGCGACTTCGCCCGTCACCATTCACGTTTCGCTTGCCGGTGAAGGCGGATCGGCGATGACCATCAAGCTCGACCAATCCACTGTCAAAGCCGGCAAGATCGTTTTCGATGTGACCAATGAGGCGATGAGCGAGGATCATGAATTGGTCCTGATCAAGCTGAAGGACGAGAAGCAGACACTGCCGCTTCTCAAGGACAAGCACCGCGTCGATGAACACAAGATCAAGTCGCTGGGCGAGGTCGCCGATCTCAAACCGGGCGATCACGGCACGATGACCGCCATGCTGAAGCCCGGCGCCTACGAGCTCATGTGCAATGTCAAAGGCCACTACGAGGCCGGCATGCATACGGTCCTGACCGTCACCAAGTAGCTGCCGATTTCTCTCTAAGACCCTCACTTGTATGGGACTTCCAAATTTTCCCCTTCTCCCGCGCGCAGCGTGGGAGAAGGTGCCCGAAGGGCGGATGAGGGCTCTTTGTTCAAGCTCAATCAATAAGTCAGATTCATTTTGCTACAAAAGTCTTCCTCGGCGGAGTGCAAGCAGACAGGAAGAGCCCTCACCCGGCCTTCGGCCACCCTCTCCCATTGCTTTGCAACGGGAGAGGGGGAATTTGCGGAGGTCGAGCCGATTGTAGCAATTTTTCCTCGAACAGCCTTGCCCTTTAGCAGGGAGAGGTTGAGAAGCTTAGCTTCAAGATGTGTGAGTGCTTTGTAGGGTGAGGGGTGTAGACAAGAAGGCCGCTCGGTTTCACACCACCAGCCACTTCACCCATCTGCCATGCGGATCGCCCAGTGCGAGGAGATGATCCTCACCCGTTGGCCATAGGCGCAGGCGCAGCGAGAACGCCTTCTCCAATTCAGGGTCGACCTCAAAACGCAGCCAGGCGAGCGGCGCATCTGGCGTCGCCGAAGCACCTGCTCGCTCCATATGGGCGGTGATGCGGTCCTGACCCCCTTTGGGGAAATACTGGAAGGCGATCGAATGGAACAGAACCTGCTGCTCGCCCCAGGCCGGCGTTGTGGCGATCTTGGCCTCGACCCATCGCGCGGCATCCGAGCGCTCTATCCTGACCGGATGGTGCGCTGCGATGGCAAATGCCGAAGTGAGGCGTTTCACGCGCGCCACCTGATCGGGCCAGACATAAGCCAGAAGCCTCTCGCGGTCTTTGGACGATGTGGCATCGAGAGGCGAGAGATCGCAGCCTTCCCGGCTCACCACGCGCGGCGTCAGATTGGGTGGCGTGCTTCCTTCCCATTCCGGTGTCAGGAACAGAGCGGCGCCCGCGGCGCCGAAGACATCCTCGCCGAAGCGATAGGCATAGCGGTCGAGATTGAGGTTGAGGCCGGAGCTGGCGCCGACTTCATAAAGACGCATCGGCAATGGATAGCGCGCCCAGAGCCAGCACAGGCCGGCAAACAGGGCCAGGGCTCTATATTCGCTTCAGCAGCCGACAGAGCATCCTGCACCCTTGGCCAGAGGACATCGCCATCGGGCAGCGGATTGGGGGGATAAAGGCGGCGAAGCTCAGGCAGAAGCCCCTTGCGCACCAGCCCGTTCAAGGCACCCGCGAAGCGCAGCGGCACGGAATCAGCCTTTGAATCCGGATCTCCCTCCCAACTGAGGATGGTTTCTCCAATTCCCGTCGAACGGTCGAGCCGCTCGGCCGCGAGGCCACAAAGAAGTGCGGTGAAGGGCGAGCCCAGATTGCGGCACCATTCCGCCTGCAGCCGGAAGGCAGCGCGGACTCTGGTCTCGCTGTCGATAGCACTCCATGGAATCATCCATGGCGTCAACCCAGGGCGTGTGATGGGCCGGCGACATCGTGCCGGTCATGAGCGAGCGATAGGCATTGTTGCGGAAGCCCATGATGTCCTCCACCTTGTGATGCTCCCACTCCATGAAGGTCTTGTTGGTGGTCTCGATGTCGAAATTCGGATAGTCGGTTTCGGCCAGCAGTTCCTTCACATTGTCGCCCTGGAACCAGATCATCTGCTCGGCATTTTCAAGCTTCTCCTCGCGCTTGCGCCAGGCCTTGCTGTGCTTCGTCATCTTGTCCTTCGAGGGCAACTTGATGCGGCCCATGATGACATCGCGCGCGTACCACGCCTGCGCATCGAACATGTTGAATGTATAGAACTGGTCCTGCATGCCGATGTAGAAGAGCCTCGGGTTCTCTTCCCACACCACGCCCTTATAGAGGCCCGAAGGCCACATCCGGTTCGCCGTCTTGAGGCGCAGATCATCGGTGAGGAAGGGGAAATGATGCAGATAGCCCGTGCACAGGATTATCGCATCGACTTCCTTCGAGGACCCATCCTTGAAATAAGCGGTCTTGTTCTCGAGCCGCTCAAGCAGCGGATGCTCCTTGAAATTCTCCGGCCAGTTGAAGCCCATCGGCTTCGAGCGGTAGCTCGTGGTGACCGATTTCGCCCCATATTTCCAGCATTGCGAGCCGATATCCTCGGCCGAATAGCTGCGCCCGACGACGAGCACGTCCTTGCCCTTGAATTCGAGCGCGTCGCGGAAGTCATGTGAATGCATCACGCGGCCATTGAAGGTGGCGAGCCCATCGAAATAGGGAACGTTCGGCGTCGAGAAATGGCCGGAGGCCACAACCACATAGTCGAACTCCTCGGCATACATCCGGTCCTTCTTGCGCTCATGCGCGGTGACGGTGAATTTCTTCGTCTTCTTGCTGTAGGTCACCATGCGCACCGGGGTCGAGAAGCGCACCCATTTGCGCACCCCGGCCTTCTCGACGCGGCCCTTGATATAGTCCCACAGGACGGCACGCGGGGGATAGGAGGCGATCGGCTTGCCGAAATGCTCTTCGAATGTGTAGTCGGCGAATTCGAGACATTCCTTGGGGCCGTTGGACCACAGATAGCGATACATGCTGCCATGGACAGGCTCACCATATTCATCGAGCCCGGTGCGCCAGGTGTAGTTCCACAGGCCGCCCCAGTCGGCCTGCTTCTCGAAGCAGACCACTTCTGGGATCTTGGCGCCTTTCTTCCTCGCCGACTGAAATGCCCGCAATTGCGCCAAGCCGGACGGACCTGCACCAATCACCGCAACTCTTGCCATGTCCTAAGCTCTCCTTCAGTTCACGGTCCTGCCTGGGAGCGGACCCCCTGATTATTTGACTTGCCAACCAATTCTGACCACTATTAGGCCAATTCTAAACCAATTTTGCAACCCCAAAGAAGCGTGCTGCGCTGCGATTGATTTAAAAAGCTACCCATGAAACGACTGTCCAACAGCGAACTCAAGAGCAGTTTTCTTGCCTGGCAGTGCCGGCTCCGGCAAATGGCGATGCGCGATCATGGCGGGACGCCGATGCCGGGGTTCCGGCCCCGCGTCTCAAGCCTCAAGGGCGAGATCCTCATGCCCGAAATGACCATTCTCCTGATGCCGGAACAGCCCGAGGAAAGCACCGCCTTCTTCAAGTTCCAGCTGCAGAAGACCAATGACCATCGCCAGGCTTTCGAAGCCGGTCTCAAATATCTGGCGGCGGATTTCTACCAGTTGCCGGAACTGTTTTCCGATGAGATCACTGCCGTCTTTGCCAAAGGCTCAAGCCTCGCCGAGCGCATGATCAAATTGAAGATGGTGCTGCTCGATTTCGATCAATATGCACAGCGCTACCGGATGGCCTGCGCCGTCAAACGGCTCAAGGCCAGGGACATCTCGCGCGAGGCGAGCCTGTGGCACAACCGGCTGTTCAATCCCAATCTCGGCAATGACGCCGAGGTGCTGAGCTTCCGCCCCAACTGGAAGAGCGCGATGGCGGAGCCGTGGCCCGGTTAACGCGCGGATCTGCAGATTTCCGCTCCTTCGCCTTGACAGTGCTTGCGCGCGCATGAGAGTTGGGAAATATCAGAATGACGGGAGTTGCACCAAGCCTTCGCCCTCCAACCCGTCATGGCCGGGCTTGACCCGGCCATCCAGTCGCTCGGACAATCCGCGCCCATGAAAGAGGGCTTCGTCTACAGCCAATAAACGCAATGGCACGATCTATATTGGTGTCACGAGCAATCTGTCGGGGCGCGTTTACGAGCACAAGGAAGGACGCGGTGGCGTGTTCACACGCAAATATGCTCTCAAGATGCTGGTCTGGTATGAGACATACTCTTCTGTATCCGATGCGATTCAACGCGAAACCTCACTCAAGCGCTGGCCACGCAAATGGAAGCTCGATCTCATAGAAAAGATGAATCCGGAATGGGAGGATCTCTATTTGAGCTTCTGAGCCAGTGGTTGGACTGGATGGCCGGGTCAAGCCCGGCCATGACGGGCTGGGGACATGATGCGAGCTTCAGAGGGTGCTGGGAATGCTAAGCCTTTGATATTGCTGGCTAGGGAAATTCTTTCGCCAAGATTCCGATTAAATCCCTCTATTTTATTCTCGCGAGCCGCCCTCCATTTCCTGATCGCCTGCAAATTCCCTGCTCATGCCAATTAAATTCCCTGCTCACGCCAAAAAAGTTCCCTGCTTTGCATTGCACCAAATTTTATCTAAGCTTTTGTAATGACAGTGATTTATTTGAAAAACGTGAATAGGTGAGCCCAAAAATAGCTCATCCCCAAATTTTGGGGAAATGGGGCTAGGTTGACGGGAATAAATCGCCGGTCTCTCCGGTCTGGATCAGTACGAGGGGAATCTCTCCCGCTCGCTTGATGGATCCGGAGCAGACCATGGACAAATCAGACAAGATCCGTCCGACAAAAGACGAAGACGGTATCGACCGGAGCGGCTTCCTCGAATGCATGACCTGGGCCGGCACCGGCGTGTTGTGGGCGCTGGCCGGAGGCCTTCCGCAAGCGATGGGCTTGAGCACGGCGCTCGCTGCCGAAACCCCCGCAGCGCCCTTCACCTTCCTGCAGATCAGCGACAGCCATGTCGGCTTCAGCAAACCCGCCAATCCGGATGCGCTCGCCACCTTGCGCGAGGCAATCACCCGCATCAAGGAGCTGCCCAAGAAACCATCCTTCATGATCCACACCGGCGATATCAGCCATCTCTCCAAGGATATCGAGTTCGACAATGCCGACCAGCTCATCAAGGAGGCCGGCATCCCGGTGTTCTACGTGCCCGGCGAGCATGACCTGCTCGACGATGGACAAGGCAAATCCTATCTCGATCGCTATGGCAAGGGATCAAAAGGCGCCGGCTGGTACAGCTTCGACCAGCAGGGCGTGCATTATATCGGCCTCGTCAATGTCGTGAATCTCAAAGCGGGCGGCCTTGGCAATCTCGGCGCCGATCAGCTGCAATGGCTGCAGGATGATGTCGCCGGCCTCTCGGCGGAAACGCCGATCGTCGTCTTCGCGCATATCCCGCTGTGGACCGTCTATCCCGACTGGGGCTGGGGCACATCCGATGGGGCCCAGGCGCTGGCCTTGCTCAAGCGCTTCGGTTCGGTCACCGTGCTCAACGGCCATATCCACCAGGTCATGCAGAAGATTGAAGGCAACATCGCCTTCCATACCGCGCGATCGACGGCCTTCCCGCAACCGGAGCCCGGCAAGGCGCCATCGCCAGGGCCGATGAAGGTGCCGGCCGGTGACCTGCGCAAATATCTCGGCATCGCCACCGTCGATTTTGTCCGCGGCGGCGAGCCGCTCGCCATCATCGACAAGCCGCTCGCCGGCTGAACCCGCGCGATCAGGAGATTTAATTTGACTTTCATCAGCTTCGGCATATCCCGCATGGCATGGATGGCATCACCCGTTCTTGTCGGCTTGCTGCTTGTGGCCGCACCACAACTGGCGGCAGCCGCCACGAGCGAGGTGACTGTGAAGATCGCCAATTTCACCTTTTCACCGGCCGACCTCACCATCACGCCTGGCACGACAGTGACCTGGGTCAATAATGATGATATCCCGCATGCCGTGGTCGAGACTGAAAAGACGTTTCGTTCGAAAGCTCTCGATACGGACGATAAGTTCTCCTTCACCTTCACAAACCCAGGAGAATTCAGCTATTTCTGTTCGCTGCACCCGCACATGACCGGCAAGATCACGGTGAAAAAATGAGTAGGCCCGTCGGTTGCGGTTCTGAAAACTGGTCATGAACGGTTGCCTGTCGTCAGTGGCGGCAATGCCAGGCAATTCTGCCGGCCGATGGCTTGATGGCGCAGGCTGGCTGCGATCCTTTTTGCCGGCGATGTCGCATGCGGTCCTTCCCGCCGAGGGCGGCACTGAGGTCCGGACGGAGCGCGCTCATGCCGAAGGCGCTGCGCGCTTTCAGGATGTCATCCTGCCCCATCTCGATGCCGCGCATAATCTCGCGCGTTATCTGAGTGGCGATGCCACTGCCGCTGAGGACATCGTGCAGGAAGCCTATCTCAGGGCATTTCGGGCATTCGGGCAATTTCGCGGAGGCAGTTCCAAGGCGTGGATACTGACCATCGTGCGCAACTGCCACCTCAACTGGCGCGCCGACCAGCAACGGCGAGCGAATATCGAACCGCTCGAAAGCATGTCGCACGCCGATGATCCGGCCTTCGAGGACGCCGATATCTCGGAACGTGCTGATTTGCCCCGCGAGGAGATCACGCCTGAAACGATCCTCGCCCAGCGCATGGAGGCCGATGAGGTTCGCCTGGTGCTGGCAGGCCTGCCGGAAGCGTTTCGCGAGGCGCTCGTCCTGCGCGAACTCGAATGCCTCTCCTATCGCGAGATCTCGGATGTCACATCCATCCCGATCGGGACCGTGATGTCCAGGCTCGCCCGGGCGCGCGCCATATTCGCGACCGCTTGGCGGCAACGTCTCGCTGCCGGAAAGAAGCCCCGATGATCCGCCCCTGCGCTGAGTGGAATCTCTTGCTTCATGGTTATGCCGATGGCGAGCTCGATGCCGCCAACGCGCTCAAATTTGAACAGCATCTCGGGAGTTGTGGCGGCTGCGCTGCGGAACTCCAGCGTGTCATGGCCCTGAAACAGGCCATCGCGCAGGATCAGGTCTCCTGGCCGGCGTCGCCTGCGCTGAAGGAGCGCGTCGCCGCAGCGCTCAGGCGTGAGACCTCGATGCGATCAGCGTTGCCGGCAGTGGCAGGTACTTCCCTTCTGTCGCGGCTATTCGACCATGTCAGACGCTGGAGCCTGGTGCCATCCATGGCAATTCTGGCGGCCGGCGTGTTTTTGATGCTGGCGCGGCCCGAGACCGGGATGTCGCTGCAGGATGAGCTCGTCGCGAGTCATGTCCGCTCGCTCCTCGCCAATCACCTCACCGATGTCGAGACATCTGATCAGCACACGGTCAAGCCCTGGTTCACCGGCAAGATCGACTTCTCGCCTCCCGTCGTCGATCTGGCAAGCCGCGGCTTTCCGCTGGTCGGCGGGCGCGTCGATTATGTCGGCGGGCGGGTGGTGGCGGCGCTGATCTACAGGCGCAATGGACATGTGATCAATGTCTTCATCTGGCCGAGCCTGACGGCGTCAAACGCAACGATGGAACGTGAGGGGTATAATCTGGTCAATTGGAAGCAAGCCGAACTGAGCATCTGGCTCGTCTCCGATCTCAACCCCGTCGAACTCAAGGAATTCAAGGAGGATTTTGCCGAGACGGCCCCGAAATAACTACCAGGCAAGCCAGCGCTTACCTGCGAAATAGCCGATCAGAGTAACGAGACCAATGGCTAGCGAATACCAGACCACGACAAAGAGTGGACTGTCATTGGGGCAATGGAAGACAAAGAGCGCTGCGCCGATGCCGGCGGAAGAGAGACCGGCGAGTGCTCCTGCGAGACCCGGATTGGATGGGGCGCCGTATCTCAGAGCGGCAAAAAATGCCAGCAAAGGTCCGATGGAAAGCGAGCAGATTGCAAAAAAGCAGAAAAGCGGCTTGATGCCGATCATGCCCGGCAGCCAGGTTGAGGACGGCATCACAAGGAGTTCGGCCAGGACCGCGGCGAGAAGCATGCCGGGGGCCAAAGCGATGAGCCACAGCCGGCGCCCCGGAGAGGCCTCGGGACGAAAAATCTGGAGCACAAGGCCGATGGCGCTCGCCGCAAGGGTGAGCGTGAAGATGAATTTGAACAGGAACCGGTAGGTTTGGGCGGCCTCGGCAATGTCCGGCCGGTGGCTCAGCATGGACATGAACAGGATGGCGGCAATGACGCCTCCAGCGACGAGCGCGCAAATAATGGCGGTGCGCGGCCTGGGCGACCTGACGGCCTGATCCTTGGCCAGTGCGGCAATGAGATCATCCGTCTTCACGTCTTCTGCTCCCGGTAAATGACGGCGAGCGCCTTCACGGCGCGATGCAAGGTCACGCGAATGGCACCTTCCGTCATGTTCAGGCGCTCGGCCGTCTGGCGCACCGAAGCGCCCTCGATGGTCAGGAAGCGCACCACGTTGCGCTGTTTCTCATTCAGCTGGTCCAGCATGCGGCTGACGTCATAGCCATCGAGCGCGCCCGACGCCGTATCTTCCGCCGCCAGGCTTTCGCTCACATCCTCGATCGGCACCTGGGGGCTCTTGCCGCGGCGGCGCATCTGGTCGATGAACTTGTTGCGGCAGATGGCCGAAATCCAGGGACCGATAGGGCGATCGCTGTCCCAGGTCTGGCGCTTCAGGTGAATGGCCAGCAGCGTGTCTTGGACGACGTCCTCGGCCTCGCTGGGGCCGAGGCCGAAACGGGCCAGGTTGCGGCGTGCCGCGGCACGAATAGAGGGCGTCACCGCCCTCAGGAATGTCCCGTAAGCGGCTTCATCGCCAGCCATGGCGGCGCGCATCAGCACGGCCCATTCCTCCTCGAAAGCATTCATTATCCGCGTCTTTCCCTTCTTCGCCGGTCGCGGTCAAGATGTTACATGCTCAACGAATTATCACGTCGGCGTCATCAGGCGGCAGAATTTTTACTTGGTCTGTAATGCTGCCCGCCATTCCCCCGAATACGTCCATATGAGCCAACAGGGGCTCATTTTCATATGGAGGAGACACATGAATCGCCGTTCCCTCAACCTCGCTCTGGCGGGTTCCCTTGCTACGGCCGTAGCCATGCTCGCCATTCCGGCCAAAGCGCAGGAGACCGAGAAATGCTATGGCGTCGCCATGAAAGGCCAGAATGACTGCAAGGCCGGCATGCATGACTGCAAGGGCATGTCGACGGCCGATTATGATGGTGAATCCTTCAAGCTGGTACCCAAGGGCACTTGCACATCGATGACGACGCCAAAGGGCAAAGGTACTCTGGAGCCGATGAAGTCATAATGACGACGATCGTATCAAAAGCCATCCTGGCTGC
>VAZZ01000027.1 GCA_005884715.1 Alphaproteobacteria bacterium
ATTCGGGAAAGTGCAGCCCCAGAGCCTAAGCTTGCGGCAAATACTCCCAAGGCAATAGCAATGACAGCCATGCGGCGTCGATCAAGCGCCATTGGTTAACCCCCGACCCGTCCGAACGTCAAATCTAGGTTGACGAAGCCTAGAACTTTATTGCCCTAAGGCAACCCCTAAAGACAGCGGCTAACGAGGGGTACAGTTAATTAGTCAGCGGCCCGGCGTCCGAACCCACGGACCCGAACGGTTACCTCATCCGCGCGAACGTCGTTGCCGTAACAAAAGAGGTTGACTGTTACTGATTCACTATCCGGTTCGTTGACCCGTTTGAATTGGTTTGGCATGTGAACCTCATTTCCGCCTCGACATCTTGGCTATGGCCTTCACGATTGTCAGCGCTTCTTCGTCAGTTGGTTTTTTGTGGTTCTGGGCGTCGTTGCCCTTCGGGTATACCCACAGAAGGACGCGGCTCGCCAGCAGAGACGAGACATCGCTCGCCAATATCCGGCGTAATCCGTATTCGGCCATTGAGGCCAAATAGAATTTGCCGCCGAGGGGTTGTTCTTTCCGTCCCAGCCTACGGGTAGGCGGATCACCACGTAACCGAGAAGCAGGCTCGGCATCCGAGGCCCAAAGAGGGCCGGCAGGCGGTGCCAAGTCTCGGAGTTCGCGGGAAATTTCAAAAGTCTCAAGACCGCTTGCGCCAGAGTCATTTGCATAAAGCCTGAGCGCAGTTTTGGGAGCACTCATATCGATCTCCGCAAGGTTGATAGCGGCTCGAAATTCTGAGCAGCATCGCGCTTCTTGTCAATCAGAGGTCACGCTGATTTGGGAAGGACATCGCGAGGAATACGGCCGCCTCCTGGGCCGGGTCTTTATGCCGGACGGCCAAGACATGGCGAAAGCCATCGTGAAGGCCGGCTATGCGGGAAGCGGTTAGGCTGGTGTGGACGGTGAAGAGCACGAATTCCACAGCTGGATGGCAGGTTCGTTGGTGGTGTGATGGCCGAACCCAAGGGCGCTCACGGAGGCGGTGGACAGCAGCAGTGCTTGCGCGAACTGAACCGGCTGCCCGACCCACCGGGCCGCCAGCACTCGGAGAAGGTGCCCATGGGCGAAAACAAGCACGCGCCCGCTCTGCCCCTTCAACCGAGTCGCGATACGGTCAGCCCGGTGGGCAATTTGCTGGACCGACTCGCCGCCGGGGCAGCCGTCGCGAAACAGCTCCCACCCCGGACGGACGGTCCGAATTTCTTCTGAAGTCAGCCCTTCGTAGTCGCCGTAATCCCACTCCAAGAGGTCGGGGTCGGGCGTGGCTGTGAAGCCGGCCAGTTTCGCCGTTTGGGCGGCTCGCTGGAGTGGGCTCGTGAGCACTGTGTCGAATGCGGTCCCTACCAGCCGCCCGCGGAGTGCCTGAGCGTCCGCATCGCCCTTCGGGGTGAGGGGCAAATCGGTCCGGCCTGTGTGTCGCCCGGACTTCGACCACTCGGTCTCACCGTGCCGGACAAGATAAACAGTCGGTGGATCGCTCATCGGCCACTCAGCTTTGCGCTCATATTATTTCAATCTCCCTCGTTCCCTCTCTTCGACATCTTGGCTATTGCTTTCACAATCATCAGCGCCTTTTCCTCTGAAGGCATCTTGTGGGTGTACCCAACAGATCACGCGGCCATTCCTGTCCTCGACACGGTAATTTCCACGCTTGATCTTCGTAGCGATGCAGAGCGCGGCACCGGATGGACCCTGATGGCCCTGGGAGATCAGAGGTCCGGCCCCCGCTCGACGCTGATCTCATCCCTCTTGTCGCTCTTCCTGTCGCTTCGCTTGCGCCTGAATAGTCGTTTAAGGATCGAGCGCTGGCGCTGCATCCGCGGGCGGAAGCCGCCAGCCGACAGGTGCAATGGGTAGCGGTCTTCCAGCTTGGCATAAATGGCCTCGACGCGGCTGCGCCAAGGCTCGAGTTCCGGGCGCTCGGCTGCGAGACGTACATAGCCGTCGAGCAAACCACTCCGGTCCATCGCCTCGCGCTGGGTGTAGAAGGCGAAGTGCGCGGCAACGGCACCGGTCTCCACCGCATTTAGGCGGCCGGCCCGCAGGGCGAGCGTGCAACTCACTGCGGGCTCCTCGTCCTCGGGCACCTTGCCCCCGAATGACGCAAAGTTGCGACCGAACCACGCGATGCAGTTGATGGAGAAGAAGTTCCCTGACAGGGGAATGCGGCCGCAGTTGAGCTTCTCCACCTCGCCAGTCGCCACGAGTGTCTGAAAGAAGTCATGCAGCGAGCGTGCGAACGTGGGATTGACCCATCCGACCGGATCGAAGCGGTCCGGCCAGACCGGCCGTGATGTTTTGATCTTGCGGAAGGTGTGCAGCAGGTAGGTGCTCATCGCATTGTTGATGATGAGCGGAGCGACCACGAAGTATTCGGGATGCTCGAGCCGGAAGCCCAGGAACGTGTCGAAGAACCTCGGATCAATCCACACCACATCGTCGTCGAAGCGCACATACACCGTGTCCAAGTCGGTTGCGCCAGGCCAGAATGCGTGGATCGCCGCTGCCCCCGGCGTCTTGCCCTCAGGCAGCGGCACGAGGCGGATGCGGTCATCAATCCCAGCTACCGCGTCCATGAAGGCGAGATCCGCGTCGTCGGGCGTGTTGATCCATAGGTCATAGCGATCGACCCTCGGGCAGGCGAGCACGTAGGGGATGAGCAACCTGAGATAGCGCCGGCGTCCGGCCGGCGTCACGCAGACTATTCTGTGGCCATCTAGCATTCGGCTGAGGTCCCCGTTGTGCAGGTGTCCGCCGATAGGGCATTCTGTCCGGAAAGGCAATCGACGGGGGATCTTTGAACAACCAGCGAATTCTTGTGATCGGCGCGGGGCTCTCCGGCGCAACTGCGGCGCGCGTGCTGGCAGAAAGAGGCTTTGCAATCACGGTCACCGAGAGGGAGAGCCATCCCGGCGGGCATTGCCATTCCTATCGCGACGCCGAGACGGGCATCATGGTCCACGCGCACGGCCCCCACATTTTGCACAGCGATAGCTCAGAGGTGTGGGCATTCTTGCAACGCTTCGCGCAGCTCAGGCCCTATCGACACACCGTCCGTGCTGTCACCGGCGGGCGGACCTACCCGCTTCCCATCATGTTGGCCACCCTGCGCCAGTTCTTCGGCCGCGACTTCACGCCGGATGAGGCGCAGGCGCACCTTGCCGCCATGGCCCGGCAATATCCGCGACCTCCGGCCAATTTTGAGGAGCAGGGACGAGCCCTGTTGGGCGATGCCCTCTACGAGGGTTTCTTCGATGGCTATACGCGCAAGCAATGGGGCGTCGAGCCCTGCCTTCTGCCGGCTTCCACCATGAGACGGATTCCGGTGCGCTTCAGCGATGATCTCAGCTATTACCACCACAGCAACGTGGCGATTCCGGAGCAGGGCTATACTGCGATGATTGCCACCATGCTCGACCATCCGGCGATCTCGGTGCGCTACGGCGCGATGGCCGAGCCGGCGCTCGCTGCGGCCTTCCGGCATACGATCTACACCGGCCCCATCGACGCCTGGTTTGGCCACAGATGGGGGCGCCTCAGCTATCGCACCCTCGATTTCGAGGTGCTTAGGGGAACCGGCACCTTCCAGGACGTGGCGCAGGTAAACTACTGCGATCTGTCCGTGCCCTGGACGCGCATCACGGAGTACAAACACTTCACGCCCTGGGAGCGCCAAGACGCAACGCTCTACGTGCGGGAGACCAGCCGTGCGTGCGGGGCTGCCGATATCCCCTACTACCCGCTGCGCCTGGCAGTCGACGACTCGCTGGCCCACCGTTACCTCGCCGCGGCGCACGCCAGCTCCGGCATAAGCTTTGTTGGGCGCCTGGCCACCTACCGGTATCTCGATATGGATGTCGCAGTCGCCGAGGCACTGATGGCGGCGCGGGGCATTGCAGAGGCGCTCAATGGCGGGGCCGCGCCGCCGGCTTCTATCGACGACCCAGGCGCAACTTCCGCCAAGGTGCAATCGGGGCGACGCTGATCATGCTGTCACTGATGCCTGAGACCGCGGCGCCCTACGATTTGGCCAGGGATGCGCGTGTCGATCTCTGTCACGAAACCCATCGAGCGCGGTCACCGGATTGAAAGCTGCAGAGAATGAAAAACAGAAACGATTGCGTGAGATGACCTGGATTCCTGGAAGTCCGAGAACGATAGTTCGGCGGACTCCGGCTCAGCCACTTTTAATTGAACAAAATCAAATACGATAACAGAACTCGAAGCTAAACGGGTCCCAGCCGCCCAACCAGTCGGTCCCTATGCTACGATGACGCAAGCTATGAAATGGCTCGCGCGCTAGGCCTCGCCCTTCTTCGAGGGACGGCTATTAACGGCTTGCAATTTCGACCAAGCCGTATGAACGGTTTCCTCAATACGTCCCCACTCGCGTGCGGCGACATTCCAATTAACGATCATATTTGAGGTGCCGGCGCTCATCCCATTAGGGGCCGTCGATGCGGCCATGCTATCATGAATATAGACAGCGGCGATAGTCAGCAGGCATCCGAGGATCATTCCAAAAAACATTCGCATGATAACCTCCGCCTCACTCAACGCTTTTAAGCCGGAACGAGTTCCGATCAGACCGATGATAAGGTGCACTCGGCCCGCCCCTGCGAAGACCAAGCGATTGCGCGCCGGTCTCGGCATGAGGCTACCCATACCTTAGCTGACGGCAGCGACACCCGCATAGAGAAGAATGAGTACGAGAATCGCGAGAACGAGGAACAGTCCAAAAAGTATCTTCGCAATACCGGCCGCGCCTCGCGCGATTCCTGAATAGCCTAGTGCACCTGCGACGATCGATATCAAGAAAAATATAAGTGCCCATTTTAGCAATGCGTCTCTCCTATTGCACTCTGCCGTTCCGTTGAACGGTTTGGCCCTCGCAGCGGTTCCATTCGGCTGCTGGCGAACAAGAGATTGTGCCTATGCCAATGATTTCTGGCGACAACGCCTGAATGGGCCCAGCATGGAAATGCTCGCAACGCGACAAGACGTCAGGCAGTCATGAGCCAAAAAGAAAGTTCCTTCCAAGCGTCCTGATCTGCGGAAATCTCATCTCGTTTTGCACTTGGTGGTATGGCCCCGCCGCCGACCGTCTCGGCTGTACAGGAGCACCCAACTCTTTGAGCCATCAGGCTAATTGTGAGGCAATCCTGTCATCAATCCCACTTACCTTAACTCTGGCGTGCGATATATTTTGCCGGTCGCACATGCGAATCGCTATTTTTCTCCATTGATCTTGCCTTGGCCCCGAGCGTAGTTTTGAAACGAACGGCAAGAGGAAGTCCCCCATGAAGTCACGTGATGCAATTCCGGTGCTTCTCGCAACCGGCCTGGTGATCTGCGGATCGCTATCGGCCGTTGGCCAGGTAACGGGATCAGGACCCAGCATCGGCATGAAGGAGATGCCGGGCTATTGCCTCAACATGGCCGTTGAGATGTTTGCGCTGAAGCCAAACAAGGTGAAGGTGAAGAAGGCCGTCGAAGGCAGCGGTGCTTTCACCGTCGCCGGAACCGCGGATCAGGGTGATAGCGGCAAGCGGGACTTTCATTGCACTTTCGATTCGGAAAAAAAATTCGTCGAGATGGTCGTCGAATCGACAGGTGGGGAATGAGGCCGACGGAGCCTGAGGCCTCATCAAGGGCTGGATAGCAAGTCCAATTTGTCAATCCTGGCATCGCCGGTGAACTTCTCCTTGAAAAGCGCTTCTTGAGTGCGCTCAAATTGGAATACCGTGCCGAAATCACCGACGCAGAGCTGTACGCCCATTTACCCTCCAGCCCCGAGAAATACAGCACGAGCCTAACATGAACAGTGCCAAAGTGAGATTGCCGGCTTTTGGTTCAAA
>VAZZ01000269.1 GCA_005884715.1 Alphaproteobacteria bacterium
ATTTCTATCTGACGCTCACTTGCGATCTTGGTCAGCTTCTCGATACCCGCACAAGGCTCAATGAGCGCGCGCCACGCGGCTCCGACAAGCAGCCCTTGTGGAAGCTTTCGATCAATGACTTCGTCATCAAGGCCATGGCTCTGGCATTGCAGCACGTTCCCGCCGCCAATGTCACCTGGACCGAGAGCGGCATCCTGAGGCATCGCGCATCCGATGTCGGTGTCGCCGTCGCGGTCGAAGGCGGTCTCTTCACGCCAGTGATACGATCGGCGGAAGTGAAATCGCTCTCCCGGATTTCCCTGGAAATGAAGGACCTGGCCGCGAAAGCACGGGCCCGCCGCCTGCTGCCATCCGAATATCAGGGCGGAACGACGGCCGTCTCCAATCTAGGCATGTACGGCATCGAGCAGTTCGCAGCGATCATCAACCCGCCGCATGCCACCATCCTGGCGGTGGGGGCGGGGATCGAGCGCCCGGCCGCTTTTGACGGCAAGATCGCGCTGCGCACCCAGATGTCCTGCACATTGTCCTGCGATCATCGCGCCGTCGATGGGGCAGCGGGCGCCGAGCTTTTGGCCTCATTCAAGTTGTTCATTGAAGAGCCCGCCCTTATGCTGGCATGAAAACTGATGGGAGCGGCATGAGATACGATTATTCATCGATCGGCTTCTATACTTTCGACTGCCTGGGCTGGCCTTTCACCGCAGTGCCGGAGGGCGGCGGCACGCATTTCATCGATGAGCTGACGCTGGCTGTGTCGGGCGCGGCCGGTACCGCGGCGATCGCTGCGGCCAAGATGGGACTCAAGGTTCTGGCCGTCGGCGGCGTCGGCCCCGATCTGATGGGCGATTGGGTGCTCCAGCGCCTGAGAAGTTTCTCCGTCGACACCTCCGCCATGCAGCGGATCGAGGGATCGAGGACCTCATCCTCGATCGTGACGACCCGGGCCGACGGCACGCGCCCGGCCCTTCACATGAAGGGTGCCACGGGCGATTTCTTCGTCGATGATGCGCTGCTCGAGCAGGTGATCGACGCGCGCGTCGTCCATATCGGCGGCATCGGCCTCATGGACAAGATGGACAAGGGACGCAATGCCGAATTGATGCGCGCCGCCAAGGCGCATGGCGCGACGACGACACTCGATGTGTTTGCAAGCTCCAAGGCCGATCTGCCGGCGGTGGCGCAGGTGCTTCCCTTCATCGACTATTTCATGCCCTCGATCGAAGAAGCGAGCGCGCTCACGGGTTTTGCAAGTCTTGCCGACAATGCGAAATTCTTCATCGATCGCGGGGTCCGCGCCTGCGTCTTCACGTGCGGCGCCGACGGGGCCTATTATCACGATGGCGATGGCAGGCATTTCCAGGTGCCGGCCTTCGATGTGAAGGTCAAATGCACCTGCGGCTGCGGTGATGCCTTCAACGCAGGCTTTGCGGTTGGCCTCTGCCACGGCTTCGATCCGGAAACCACCGTGCGTTTCGCCCAGGCGACATCGGCGCTCAATGCCACCGGCCTTGGCTCGCAGGCGGGTGTCACGTCTTTCGAGCGTACGCTTGAATTCATGAAACACACGCGGACACGGGCCAAGGCTGGAGTAGCCGCCTAAAGCTTCATCATCCGCAGGCGCAAGGCATTGCTGATCACGCTCACCGAAGAGAGCGCCATGGCGGCGGCTGCGATCATTGGCGACAGCAGGAGGCCGAATGTAGGATAGAGGATACCGGCCGCCACCGGCACGCCCGCCGCATTATAGATGAAGGCAAAGAGCAGGTTCTGGCGGATATTGCGCATCGTCGCCTGGCTGAGGCGGCGGGCCTGCGTGATGCCCGTGAGGTCGCCCTTGAGAAGCGTGATGCCCGCACTTTCGATCGCGACATCGGTGCCCTTGCCCATGGCGATGCCGATATCGGCGGCGGCAAGCGCGGGC
>VAZZ01000272.1:0-325 GCA_005884715.1 Alphaproteobacteria bacterium
TCCCATCACCCTGTCGCAGTCAAACGGCATCGAAGATGCTCGTTTCGTCGAATTCGATACCGGCGAACGAAAGATTTTCTACGCGACCTACACTGACTATAGCGGCAGAGCCATACGATCCGAACTGATCGAGACCACCGACTTCATATCATTTCGCCTGACGCCTCTCGGCGGCCTGGCGGCGCGCAACAAGGGGATGGCACTCTTCCCGCGCAAGATCGACGGCCATTACGCGATGATCGGCCGGCAGGACAACGAGAATCTCTATTTGCTTTATTCCGATGATCTCTACGCATGGGAAAGTGGTCAGGTCATCCTGAAGCCT
>VAZZ01000272.1:581-7114 GCA_005884715.1 Alphaproteobacteria bacterium
CGCGATATCGGATACCTTTTCCAATTTCGCGACGATCAAGATCTCAGCACTGTTGCAGACTTTGAGCGGGTGATGGCGATGCTGCCCAAACCATCCGCCAATCTCACCCCCAACACCTTGGCTTTCGAGATGAGGCCGCTCGTCAAGCCGACGGGTTTCCGCGAATATGACGCGCGCTGGTGGTTCGGCCATCCGGGCTCGACTGAGCCGCCTGAGCTCAATCTGATGGGCGTGCAGGCGCTGGGCATGGGGCTCGGCACGCTGATCCATGAATTTGGCGTGAAGCCGCATGTCGTGACGGGTCATGATTTCCGCAGCTATTCCATGGCAATCAAGATCGCACTCACCCAAGGCCTGATGGCCGCGGGCTGCACCGTTCATGATATTGGCCTCGTCATGTCGCCAATGGCCTATTTCGCCCAATTCGCACTCGATATCCCGGTGGTCGCCATGGTGACGGCGTCTCACAATGACAATGGCTGGACCGGCGTGAAGATGGGCGCCGAACGTCCGGTCACTTTCGGCCCCGATGAAATGGCACGGCTGCGCGACATCGTCCTGTCGGGCAGTTACAAGTCGCGCAAGGGCGGCGCCTATCGTTTCGTCGAGAATTTTGCCGGCACCTATGTCGCCGACCTTACCCAGCGCCCTCCATTCTCGCGCCGGATCAAGGCAGTCGTCGCTTGCGGCAACGGTACGGCTGGTGCTTTCGCTCCCCGCATTCTGGAATCTCTGGGTGTCGAGGTCGTGGCACTCGATACCGAGCTCGATTACACTTTCCCCCATTACAACCCGAACCCGGAAGACATGAAGATGCTTCATGCCATGTCGGTGAAGGTGAAGGAAAGCGGTGCCGATATTGCTTTGGGTTTCGATGGCGACGGCGATCGCTGCGGGATCGTCGATGACGAAGGCCGCGAGATCTTTGCCGACAAGATCGGCGTCATGCTCGCCCGCGATCTGTCCAAGCTTCATCCGGGCGCGCAGTTCGTGGTGGACGTCAAATCGACCGGTCTCTTTGCCACGGACCCGGTGCTGATCGCCCAGGGCGCCAGGACCGACTATTTCAAGACCGGTCATTCCTATATCAAGCGGCGCGTGAAAGACCTTTCCGCCTTGGCGGGTTTCGAGAAATCAGGGCATTTCTTCTTCAATGCACCGATTGGCAGGGGATATGACGACGGCATGGTGACGGCGATCGCCGTCCTCGACATGATCCATGGCCGATCTCTATCGCGAGCTGCCTAAGACCTGGGGTTCGCCGACCATGTCGGCGCTCTGCGCCGATGAACTGAAATATGGCGTCGTCGATCAGGTCGTCACCCACTTCAAGTCGATGCTGCGGGCCGATGAACAGGTCGCCGGCGCGCATATCAAGAGCCTCTCGACCGTGAACGGAATCCGCGTGGTAACGGATGACGGCACATGGGGCCTGGTACGGGCTTCATCCAACAAGCCGGAACTGGTCGTCGTGGTCGAAAGCCCGACATCGGAAGCCCGGCTGCATGCGATGTTTCATGCGGTCGATGCCGTGTTGCGCAAGAACCCGGATGTCGGCGCCTACAATCAGACGCTTTAAGCGCCGCCACGCCGGCCCAAGACGTTAGGAAAACCGATGGTAAGTACCAAGATAGTCCCCGTTCTTCTTGCCGGCGGCGGCGGCTCGCGGCTCTGGCCGGTCTCGCGCGATTCGCTGCCGAAGCAGTTCCAGCCGCTGGTCGGGTCGCTCTCCACCTTTCAACAGACGCTGCAAAGGGTGTCCGATCCGGATCTGTTCGAGGATCCGATCGTCATCACGAGCGAAGCCTTCAGATTCTTCGCCAGCCGGCAGGCCGGCATCGTGAACCGGCCGGTCTCACTCATCCTCGAACCCTGCCGGCGCGACTCGGCCGCGGCGGTCGCCGTTGCGGCATTGCTGGTCGAGCATCGGCTTTCGGGGTCACCCGTTCTTGTGCTCGCCGCGGATCACGTTATTCTCGATGATGCGCTTTTTCTCGCTGCGGTTCGCTCCGGCCTCGAAGCCACCGGCGATGGGAAGATCGTTGTTTTCGGCCTGCCGCCCACGGCACCCAAGACGAATTTCGGCTACATAAAGCCAGGCGCGCTTGCGGGCAGGAATGATGATGTGAGGTTGGTCGAGGCCTTCTTCGAAAAGCCCGAACTCGAAAATGCTCAAACCTATCTCAGGGACGGTTATCTATGGAATTCCGGCAATTTCCTGTTCCGTTCGGATGTGATGATCGAGGAGTTCGACAAATATGCACCCGACGTGCTCGCTGCGGCGCGTCGTTCGATAGCAGATGCGATGTCGGATCGCCGCATCATGCAGCTCGATGAAACGGCCTTTGCGGCGTCACCCAAGATATCGATCGACTACGCCGTGATGCAGAAGTCCATGAACGTCGCCGTCGTTGCCGGCCGTTTTCGCTGGTCCGACATTGGCAGCTGGGACGCGATCTGGGAGCTATTGCCGCATGACGAGAATGGCAACACCGTATTGGGTCGAGGCATGGCTGTGGAAAGCCGCAATTGTCTCGACCATTCTGACGGGATTCTCACGAGCGTCATTGGTGGCGAGGATCTTGTGGTCGACTCAACTGCTGCGCGCGAGCGGATCCAGGAGATCAAGGGGGTTGTCGAAAAGCTTCAAGGTGAGGGCGCAAGGGAAGCAAGTTCGCATCGCCGCGACTTTCAGCCTTGGGGCTATGTCGAGACCTTCGAAGAAGGGGTGAAACGGCTCGTCATCGATCCTGCGGGAAGGGTCGCGCCGCGTCGTCATATGCATCACGCCGCGCATTGGATCATCTTGAAGGGAACCGCCAGCGCGATCGTTGAGGGGATTGAGCGCACGGTACGCGAGGGCGGGTCGCTTCATGTTCCCAAGGCAGCGAAATATCAGCTGGCAAATCTCGGCACTATCCCACTCGAGATCATCGAAGTCAGGACCGATAAGGCTGGCAATTCCAATGAAGGCAATGTGCCTCGGCCCCAAGTGGCCAGCGACTTGAACCGGAGCAAGGCCATACGCGCCGTAGCGGCCGTGGTTCAGTGATCGGCGCCTTACTGATGCGCGTTGCCAGACCGCATCCTTGAGTTGCGAGGGCTCCCTCGCGTCGCCGGGCACGGTTGCTTGCCAATATTGCGGTGGACGCTATATCGAATGGCTTTGACCCCTCGTTGCCAGGAAAGCCCAGTATCAGACGCGTTTCTTTGAGCGCTTGTTGGGAGGGGCCGCTTGGCAAAGAACTTCCAATGCATCCCGAGAATTATTTTGGGCAGCAGCCAGCGTCCTGTCGGTACCGCTCTTGATTATTCCCTCGCTGCCCCGAATGGACCAATCAAACCCTCCAAAGCGGCCCGGATTGATTAGGCATGCATATTTTACGCCGTTCGACATCCAGTGCGCCTTTCATCATGATCCCGCCTTCCGACCGTGCGCCCATTCCGGTTCTGGGTCGAGGAATTTTTATCGTTGGCGCTCGTCAGCGCATCGGCCTGGGCCAGCGCGTTTGCAGATGGCAACCTGACGGTCGCCGAAAGGCACCTAGACGATGCTGGTGATGCTCGAAAGCGGAAAGAGCTGCATCATCGCCGATTCAGCACCCACACTGGCGCAAGGCACCGGCATCTGATCTTGCGTCATTGACGAGCGCCGCTTAGAATAATCCATCAAGCTGCAGCATCGATGGTTGAATAGGCAGGACCGCCATGAACCACAATGGCGAGATAGATCGGAAGGGCGCCGCGCCGGCGATCTCCAAGGAGACAGAAGAAGCCGGCGGCCTGGGCCGTTTTGCGGGACAGTTCGCAAAGACTTCGGTGCCCTTCGAGGTGATCCTTCCGGATGGTGCTGTCAGGCGCTTTGGTGAAGGCATGCCGAGCTTCCGTGTCACCCTCAAGAACCGGCAGGCGATGCGCGCCATCACGAGCGTCGATGAGGGGCGCATCGGCGATGCCTATCTCGCCGGCGACATCGACATCGAAGGCGACATGCTGCGCCCTTTCGAACTGCGCGGTTCCATGAAGGACTTCCACCTGCTGGTCGCTGCCTGGCGCTTCATCCAGCCGCTTCTCTTCGGGCAGATCCGCACCAATCGCCAGGCGATCACCGCCCATTACGACATCGATCCGGAATTCTTCCTGAGCTTCCTCGATCCCAAGACGCCCTGCTATACGCAAGGCGTTTACGAACGTGCCGATGAGACGCTCGACGTCGCGACGCTCCGCAAGTTCGACTACTGCTATGAAAAATGTCAGCTCAAGCCGGGCGACCATATTCTCGAAATCGGGCCGGGCTGGGGTGCCTGGATGGAATACGCCTCGCGGCGCGGCGTCAACTGCACCGGCATAACGATCTCCAAGGTCTCCATCGATTATCTGACGCGCCGGGGGAAAGAACTCGGCCTCGATTGGAAACTCATCGATGCCGATCTCCTGGCCTATCAGGCCGACAGAAAATACGATGCGATCGTCATCATGGGCGTGATCGAGCATTTGCCGAATTACGCGCGCGTGCTTGAAAAGTTCCTATCCCTCATCAAGCCTGGCGGCCTGATCTTCCTCGATGGCAGTGCCTGCACGAAGAAATACGAACTCTCATCCTACATGGTCAAATATATCTATGGCGGAAATCACTCGTTCCTCGTGCTGCACGATTTCCTCGATAAGCTGGCGCAGACCCCGCTCGAACTCATCGAGCTATTCAATGACCGCCAGAGCTATTTCCTCACCTTCCAGCAATGGGCGCGCAATTTCGACCGTAATCGCGAGTTTGTGATCGAGCACTTCGGCGAGTTCAATTACCGCCGATTTCGCCTCTATCTATGGGGGGCCGCCTATGAGTTCCTGAGCCGCAGCCTAGATTGTTATCGGATGATCATCCGCGCTCCGGACAAGCAAACCCTGGTCAGGCCGGCTCGCTAAGCGGGGCAGCCTGAAGCGCTTCCCGGAAAGAGACGAGGCGCCGCTTCTTCTTGTCCCACAGCACGAGCCGCACGGACCGCAAGCTTTCAAGCAGGGTCAGGCGGCCGACATTGTGGAGCTCCGGACGGGCGCGCAGGACTTCCGGCAGGCGGTAATAGGGAATCCGGCTCGACAGATGGTGCACATGGTGCACGCCGATATTGGCGGTGAACCAGCGCAGGACGGGCGGCAAGTCGTAATGCGAACTGCCATGCAGTGCCGCCTCGTGGAAGCTCCAGTCGCCGTCATGCTCCCAGAATGTGTGCTCGAACTGGTGCTGAACGTAGAACAGCCAGACGCCGAGCGCCGCAGCGAGAAGCGTGATCGGCAGATGCACGACGAGGAATGGCCCTAAGCCCACCAGCCAGATGGTCGCGCCGACCAGGATTGCAATCGCGGCATTGGGCCCGATGCCGAACATCACGATTGGGTGCCGATACAAGCGGTAGAGGCGTTGGCGCCATGGCGGGCACGCGTGAAACTCATCCACGGTCAGCGTGTCGATATCGCCGATGCCACGGTGATCGAGGTTGCCGGAACTCGCATGATGCAGAGCGTGCGAATGCCGCCAGTAGTCATAGGGGGTCAGCGTCAGCACACCGAGGACGCGTCCGACCCAGTCATTGACAGGCCGATGGGGGAAGAATGCGCCGTGGCCGCAATCATGCTGGATCAGGAAGAGACGAACCAGGAAGCCGGCCGCCGGCACGGCGAGCAGCAAGCCGATCCAGTAGCCCGAATCCACGGCAACCCATATCAGGAACCAGGTGAGCAGGAACGGCAATGCCGTGATCGCCAGCTCGAACAGGCTGCGGGCACTGCTTGGCTCGCGATAGGGAGCAAGCTCCTTTATCAAACGGCGCGGATTGGGCGCAAGGGAGGCATTCGGGGATTGTTCAGACATATAGGCTCCTGGCCGGCTGGAATGTGCGGAACAGTTTTCCCATCGCGATGGGACTACTGCGTGAATGCTGTTTCCATCGGCGGGAGGTTGCTTCCCGATATTGCCCAGCGCCCGCTCGAAACGGGCGTGGAAGCCAATGGGGCGAAATCACATTCGCCTGGAAAGGCGAGTGTTTAGACATTCTGGCACCCGGCGTCTAATCAAAATTGAGTACGTTTCAGGCGCCGGCACCTCTTTTAAGGCGCTGACACCGCGATACGGCCCTTCATATTGGGATGAAAGCGGCAGTAATAATCGAATTGGCCCGTCTTATCCACCACCAGGCTTGCCGATTTCTTCGGCGGCAGCATGACGTCAAAGCCGCCTTTCACCGTTGCGGTGTGAGCCAGGATGTCGTTATTGACCCATTCGATCGTGTCGCCGGCCTTTGCCGCGATATCGGCAGGCGAGAATGCCATCTTGTCGATCGTGACCTGGATGGTTTCGGCTTCCGCCATGCCGGCGCCGAGGATCGGCACCAGCACAGCGGCTATCTCCAGAAGCCGCTTTGGCAACATGGTCATAGCGCTATTTGAGTTCGCTCGCGACATGCTCGGCATGCTGCTGGTGGCCCTGGAAGATCTTCAGGCCGGTTTCCAGAAGGCTCTTGAGCTCGCCATTGCTGGCG
>VAZZ01000273.1 GCA_005884715.1 Alphaproteobacteria bacterium
ACTCACGTCCACGGCCTCGGTGAGCGCCGCCACGGCCGCCTGATCGTCGCGTTTCCCGAGACTGACAAAGGCCTGTGCTATGAAGGCCCATGTTTCGTTGGCATCGCTGGCGAAGGCACGGCGGACGCTGTCGGTGGCTGCCGCGAAGGCCGTGTCACGATTCTCCCATCCCTGGAAGACCCGCCAGGCGAGGCACACCGCCCTTAGTCCATGGGCCCGGGCGTAGTCCGGATCCAATTCGATGGCGTGATCCAGTATGCCGATCGCCTCCCGGGTCGAGCTGTCGGAATGCTGGGTGAAGAGGTGCAGGCCGCGGATGAAACTCTCCCAGGCGTCGAGGCTTTGCGGCGGCTTGCGCCCGGCCCGTTCGATCTCCGCCTGCTGGAGCTTCGGCGCGATGGCGCCGAGGACGCGGCTCGTGACCTGGTCCTGCAGATCGAAGATGTCCTCAATCGCACCATCGAAGCGGTCCGCCCAGAGATGCGCGCCGGTCGCGGTGTCGATGAGCTGGCCGGTGATGCGCACCCGGTTGCCGGACCGGCGCACGCTACCCTCCAGCACATAGCGCACGCCAAGTTCCCGCCCCACCTGCTTCACGTCCACGTTCCGTCCCTTATAGGTGAAGCTGGTATTGCGGGCGATGACGAACAGCCAGCGCAGGCTCGCGAGCGCGGTCAGGATATCCTCGACCACCCCGTCGGCCAGATGCTCCTGACTGGGGTCGTCGCTCATGTTCTGGAACGGCAGCACCGCAATGGACGGCCTGTCGGGGAGGGCGAGTCCGGGCGACGGCCCTTCGGGTGCGGCGACCTGAGGCGCGGCCGCAGGCTTTGCCTCGGCGGGCATGCCGACTTGCAGCGAGTAGACCCGCACAGGCTCGATGATGTTCTTAAGCCTGATCTCGCCGAGATCGTCGATCTTCAAGTCGAGCCGCGATTTAACCTGCCGAAAGGCATCCTCGGAGAGACAAATGGCGCCCGGCTGCGCCACACCCTCGAGCCGCGCGGCGATGTTTACGCCCTCGCCCATCAGGTCGCCGTCGCTTTCCTCCACCACATCGCCCAGATGGATGCCGATCCTGAACTCGATGCGCCGCTCGGGCGGAAGGCCGGCATTGCGCTCAACCATCGCGTTCTGCACCTCGGTGGCGCAACGGACGGCGTCCACGACGCTGCGAAACTCGACCAGCGCTCCATCGCCCGTGCGTTTGATTACACGTCCCATATGGACCGCGATCGTGGGGTCGATCAGATCGCTGCGCAACGCGCGCAGGCGTGCCAGGGTGCGATCCTCATCGACACTGGTGAGCCGGCTGAAGCCGACGACGTCGGCGGCAAGGATTGCCACGAGTTTCCTGGATTCGGTCACGATGCTTATCCCTAGCACTTGTCCGGGGGGTGCGCATCACTGTCAAGAGACAGGGCCGCGCTGGATAACGGCGCCGGTCGGATAGAGCCGCATGATCCACAGCAGAAGCAGCAGGCCGGGAACCGCGAGGAAGGCGGTAAGGCTCCAGAAGGTTACCCAGTCGGTATGATCGGCAAGCCAACCGCTACCCGATGACAGCCAGGTGCGGCCCTGCGCCATGAAGGACGTCAGCAAGGCATATTGCGTGGCCGTGAAGGCGACATTGCACAGGCCCGACAGATAGGCGACCAGGGCCGCACCCGCGGCACCCCCCGCAATATTGTCGGCGGTGATGGCAATCGCCAAAGCGGGCAAGTCATGTGGATATTGTGAGCAGAGGGTGCTGACGGCCGCATTTGCATCGGCAGCCAAGGCCGCCTTGGCGCACAGGCCATATTCGGTACCGCGCATCGCAACATAGGCGAAGGCGAAATTGGTGACGGCCTGCAAAATGCCGCCAATCAGAAGAGCGCGGAACACTCCCCAGCGCGCCACGGCGATGCCGCCAATGACGGCACCGACAATTGTCATCCATATGCCCCAGATCTTGCTGATGCTGGCAATCTCTAAACCGCTGTAGCCCATCTCCACATAGAAGGGATTGGCCATCGTGCCACCGAGTGCGTCGCCGAATTTGTAGAAAAGCACAAACAACAGAATGACTACCCATCCGGTGCGGCTCATGAAATCGGCGAAGGGATCGATGACGGATTCCTTGACCCATTGAATGTAGTCGCGCTTGCCATGCACAATGGCGACCTTGGGTTCCGGGACAATCAAGGTCAGCACGGCCGAAGCAGCCATCGCGACGCTGAGCACGGCGAAGACGACGGACCAGGAATAGAAATCCGACAGGCCGACAGCACCGGCCCCCGCCAGTAAAAGACCGAAGCGATAACCGACCTGGGTGGCGGCCGCACCATGACCTTGTTCATCCGCAGGCAGGAATTCGATGCGATAGGCATCGATGACGATATCCTGGCTGGCGGACAGAAACGCCACGATCACGGCGATGAGCGCGGTCGCCCAAGGATCGACAGTCGGGTCGACCTGGCCCATCGCGAAAATCGCGACCGCTAGGAGCACTTGCGTCACGAGCAGCCAGCTGCGCCGCCGTCCCAGGAGCCGGGTGAGTACCGGCAACGGCACTTGGTCCATTATGGGAGACCATAGGAACTTGAACGTGTATGGCGTGCCGACCAGGGCGAAGAGACCAATGGTGGTCTTGTCGATGCCGAGCTTGGACAACCAGTAGGAAAGTGTCGAGAGCGTCAAGAGCAGCGGCAGGCCCGAGGCAAAGCCCATTGCCAGGATAATGAGCATCCGGGGGGTAAGGTAGGCCGCAATAGCCGACCGCCAATTCTTTTTCACAGCAACTTCAGCCATCGCAGGTCCTCTTTTCACCGCGCCGACTCAGGCACGAGCGACGGAGTTCGCTTTCCAAGCGTTACGCACTAGCTCAAACGGCGTCCAGATGGCCGCATCCGAAACGAGCGAAAACCGGCACATTCCCGTGTTGAAATGCGCTCTCCGCAAGCCCTTCCGCAATAATCTCGCGCGCGAATCGCCGCATCGTTACGGAAGCGATGAAAGCCCATGTGAATCAAAGACTTGAATCGCATATGCGTTCCTTGACACGTTTTCGCCCAATCTCTATGGTGCGCGCGATTTTGAGGGGGCGTCTGCGCCGCATCAGCCATTTCAGAGCGGGATCATGAAAACACCTGATGACCGGCTCAAGGATCTGGGAAAGCGGCTAGACACCAGTCTGAGCCAGCATAAAGGGCAAGGACCCGATACGACCGAAGGATCGGCGGCGGGTCTGGCAATGCGAGCGGTGACCGAGCTTTTTGTCGGTCTCGCGGTGTGCATGGGTCTCGGCTGGATGGTGGACAAATATTTCGGCACGGCGCCGTGGGTCATGCTGGCTCTCATGCCGTTCGGGATCGCTGCGGGGGTCGTCAATGTGATGCGGCTCTCAAAGAGCAAACAGGCCGAGGAAGTGATGGGCGGCAAGGGCCCGGCAGCGCCTTCGGTCAAAGACGATGACGAGGATTGAACGTGGCGACGAGCACAACGGAAGCGGTAGCGGGCGCAGCGCCGGAGCATGGCGAAAAGATCATCGACCCGATCCATCAGTTCCAGATCCACAATATCATCGATCTCGGTCCCTTCTCGCTCACTAATTCCGGCCTGTGGGCCATCATCGCGGTCGCCTGCGTCACCCTCCTTTTCCTCCTGGCGCCGCGCCATCTGATTCCGAGCCGCCTGCAGTCGGTGGCCGAAAGCATCTACGAGTTCATCGAGAACATGACGAAGGAAGTGCTGCATGAGAATGCCCGCACCTATTTCCCCTTCGTACTGACGCTGTTCACCTTCATCCTGTTCTGCAACGTGCTCGGTCTCATCCCCTATTCCTTCACGGTGACGAGCCACATCATCATCACGCTGGCGCTGGCACTCGTCGTCTTCATCGGCGCCACGATCATCGGCTTCATCCGCAACGGCTTCGGCTATCTCAAGCTGTTCGTGCCGTCAGGCGTTCCGGTCATCCTCCTGCCGCTCGTGGTCGTCATCGAGATCGTGTCTTACTTCATCCGCCCGATGAGCCTCAGCATCCGTCTGTTTGCCAACATGATGGCCGGCCACATGATGCTCAAGGTCATGGCGGGTTTCGTCGTCATGCTCGGCGTTGCCGCCGGCTGGCTGCCGCTCGTCGCCATGGTCGGCCTCTATGGCCTCGAGCTCCTGGTGGCGGCACTGCAGGCCTATGTTTTCGCTCTTCTCACCTGCATGTATCTCAGCGATGCCATGCATGTGGATCACTAATCACTGAACCTCAATCCATCCATTCAACAGGAGAAGTCAGATGGACGTTTTAGCAGCAAAGATGATCGGTGCGGGTATCGCGGCCGTCGCGCTTGGCGGTGCCGGTATCGGTATCGGCCACATCTTCGGCAATTACCTAGCGGGTGCGCTCCGCAATCCGGCGGCTGCCGCCGGCCAGCGCGGTACGCTGTTCCTGGGCTTCGCCTTCGCCGAAGCGACCGGCCTCATCGGCTTCGCCGTAGCCATGCTCATCCTCTTCGGCTGATCAAGCCGAAGCCTTCGCCAG
This sequence comes from Alphaproteobacteria bacterium, assembly GCA_005884715.1. Taxonomy (GTDB): domain Bacteria; phylum Pseudomonadota; class Alphaproteobacteria; order Rhizobiales; family Aestuariivirgaceae; genus Taklimakanibacter. Next base: position 4,523 of record VAZZ01000273.1, read on the forward strand.
CCCCGGCAGGCCCAAGGTCGTTGCCGGTGGTTGGTTCATGACAAGGCGCTAGACCCATGCCGCAACTCGACGTGAATGCCTGGCCGCCGCAGCTTTTCTGGCTCGCGATCACCTTCCTAGTCCTCTATTTCATCGTCTCGAAGCTCGTGATCCCGCGCACCGGCGGCACGATCGAAGGCCGCAAGAACCAGATCGACAGCGATCTGGCTTCGGCGCAGCGCTTCAGGACGGATACCGACAACGCGGTCGCTGAGTATGAGAAGGCGCTCGCCGAAGCGCGCAGCAAGGCACATGCCATCGCGCAGGAGACGCGCGGAAAGCTCTCGGCCGAGGTGGACAAGGAACGCAGCAAGCTTGACGGCGAACTCGCCGGCAAGATTGCGGCAGCCGAAAAGACCATCCAGGCCGCGCGTACGAAGGCGCTTGCGAGCGTCACCGAACTCGCGACCGATATCGCGGCCGACATCGTCAGCCAGCTCATCGGCACCAAGGTGACCAAAGCGGATGCAGCCAAGGCCGTCGCCAAGGCGCAAGGGAACTGAGCGTGTTTAGAGAACCGGAAACCTGGGTTGCCGTCGCCTTCGTGCTCTTCGTGGCGCTGCTGATCTATCTGAAGGTGCCAGCGAAGATTGCAGCGATGCTCGATGACCGTTCGGCGCGCATCGGCAAGGAACTGGCCGAAGCCAAGAAGCTGCGCGAGGAAGCTCAGGCGCTTCTCGATGAATACAGGAAGAAGCGCGCCCAAGCCGAGAAGGATGCGCAGGCCATCGTGGCGCTCGCGCGCAAGGAGGCGGAAGCCTATGCGCATGAGACGCGCAGCAAGCTCGCCGAGACGCTGGAGCGCCGCATCAGGCAGGCCGAGCAGAAGATCAGCCAGGCCGAGCAGCAGGCGGTGAAGGATGTCCGCATGGTCGCGACCGATGTCGCCATTGCTGCGGCATCCGAACTCCTCGAAACCGCAACGGAAGGCACCAAAGGCGCCAAGCTCATCGAAGAATCGATCGCCGCGGTGAAATCGCGCCTGAATTAAGCAGACACCATCGCAGAATTGATCAAGCCCCGGTCTCGCACCGGGGCTTATTTTTTTGTTACGCCCGCGTCATTACTAGCCTTCCGGAAACTTGATAAAGCTCCGCGCGAGATCACATGGAGATCGAACATTTCGTCCCTTCATGGAGCACTCACATGCACAATACCCGCAGGGAATTTCTCAGACTTGCCGGTTCCGCGGCCTTCATCGCTGCAGCCGCCCCTCATGCGCTGGCGCGCGCGCCCTTTGCCGGCGCCATACAACCGAGCTACCGGCTGAAGCTCGGCGATCTCGAGGTGACCGCCCTTGCCGACGGTTATCTCGACGTCGAGCAGAAACTGTACACGACCGCCGACAAAGCCGAGATGAGCAAATTGCTCAGCAATGCCTTTCGCGACGCCTCAGCGCCGATCCGCACGGCGGTCAACGCCTTCGTCGTCAATACCGGCGAGAAACTGATTCTCATCGATTGCGGCACGATCCAGGGATTTGGCCCAACCTTGGCGAAACTGCCAGAACGCCTGGAGGCCCAGGGTTTCAGCCCTGAGCAATTTGATGCGGTTCTTCTCACCCACATGCATCCAGATCATGTGGGTGCGGCAACAAATTCCGACGGCGCCGCGCGCTTCGCCAAGGCAGAACTGATCATCGCCGAGACCGAATGGAAATTCTGGTCAGATGACGGCAACGCCAGCCGGGCACCAAAAGATATACAGCCTTTCTTCAAGATCGCGACGGACGCCGCCAAGCCCTATCACAAGTCTCTGCGGCTCTTCGGCAAGGATGAAGAAGTCATGCAAGGCATCACGTCGGTGGCATTGCCCGGCCATACGCCGGGCCATACGGGCTTCATCATCGCGTCGGGAAAGGAGAGCCTTCTCGTCTGGGGCGATATCGTGCATTCGGCGGCGCTGCAATTCGCGCATCCGGAATGGGCCATCGCCTTCGATGTCGACCAGACGCAGGCCATCGCCACGCGCAAGGCCATCTTCGATCGCGCAGCGGCCGAAAAGCTCCTGGTCGCCGGCATGCATATCGATTTTCCGGGCTTCGGGCATGTCGTTCAGGCCAGCCCCGCTTATGGCTTCACGCCGGCATTCTGGCGGCTCGATCAGTAGCGGTGAGTGAAACCCGGCCCGCAAGGCCGGGGCCCTCAATCACTCTGCCGCTTCCTGATAGGCCTCCATTGGGGGGCAGGTGCAGACCAGATTGCGGTCGCCGAACACGTTGTCGACGCGCCCGACCGGCGGCCAGTATTTGTCGGCATTGATGTATTTGAGCGGGAAGAAGGCCCTTTCCTTGGAATAGGGACGGGTCCAGTCCTCGAGCAGAAGCTGGTGGGTATGGGGCGAATTCTTCAGCACATTGTTGACGCGGTCGGCCTTGCCTTCCTCGACCTCGGCGATCTCGCGCCTGATCTCGATCATCGCGTCGCAGAAGCGGTCGAGCTCGCGCTTTCCTTCCGATTCTGTCGGCTCGATCATCAGCGTGTCGACGACCGGGAACGACATTGTCGGGGCATGGAAGCCGTAATCGACCAGGCGCTTGGCGACATCTTCCACCGCAAGCCCGGTGCGTTCTTTCAGCCAGCGCAGGTCGATGATGCATTCATGCGCAATAAAGCCGCCGGGCCCCGAATAGACAATCGGGAAATGCGGAGCGAGGCGCTTGGCGATGTAATTGGCGTTGAGGATCGCCATGATCGTCGCTTCCTTCAGGCCCTCACCGCCCATCATGGCGATATAGGTCCAGGAGATCGGCAGGATCGATGCAGAACCCCAGGGGGCCGAGGACACCTGGCCCAGCGTCTGGTCGCGCCCGGCCGACGGATTGACGCCATGCACCACCGGATGGCCCGGCAGATAGGGGGCCAAATGCGCCTTGACGCCGATCGGCCCCATGCCGGGACCGCCGCCGCCATGCGGGATACAGAATGTCTTGTGCAGGTTCATATGGCCGACATCGGCGCCGAGTTCGGCGGGCCTGACGAGACCGACCTGCGCGTTGAGATTGGCACCGTCGAGATAGACCTGGCCGCCAGCGCCATGGATGATGGCACAGATATCCTTGATGCTCTCCTCGAATACGCCATGGGTCGAAGGATAGGTGATCATGAGGGTCGCCAGATTGTTGGCATGCTGCTTCGCCTTGGCTTGGAGATCGGCGACATCGACATTGCCCTTCGCATCGCAGGCGACGACCACGACCTTCATGCCGGCCATCGCCGCGGACGCAGGATTGGTGCCATGCGCCGAAACCGGAATGAGGCAGACGTCGCGATTGGCTTCGCCCCTGGCATGGTGATAACCGCGAATGGCGAGAAGCCCCGCATATTCGCCCTGGCTGCCGGCATTGGGCTGCAGCGACACCGTATCGAAGCCGGTGATCTCGGCCAGCATCTGCTCGAGCTCCTCGAAGAGCTGCTGATAGCCTTGAGCCTGCTCCAGCGGCGCAAAGGGGTGCATCATGGCGAATTCGCGCCAAGTGACCGGGATCATCTCGGTGGTGGCATTGAGCTTCATGGTACAGGAACCGAGCGGAATCATCGAACGGTCGAGCGCCACGTCCTTGGCCTGCAGGCGGCGCATATAGCGCAGCATCTCGGTCTCCGAATGATACATTTCGAAGACGGGATGGGTGAGATAGGGCGATTTGCGCTGCAGGGCCAGAGGGATGACCTCGCCCAGTCTCGCATCGAGTTCGTCGATATCGATCTTCGCCAGCGCATCGGTCTTGAACACGGTGAGCAGACGCTCAAGCTCCTGGCGGCGGGTCGACTGGTCGAAGGAGATGCCGACATGATCGGCGTCGACGAAGCGCAGATTGATGCGCTTCTCTTTGGCGCGCGCCAGAATGGCATGGGCGCGGCCCGGTGCCGTGATTATAAGCGTGTCGAAGAACGACCTGGTCTTGACCTCATAACCGAAGCCCCTGACCGCTTCGGCGAAGATTTCCGCCAGGCGATGGGTGCGTTCGGCCGTCTTGCGAATACCTTTCGGACCGTTATAGACGGCGAACATCGAAGCGATCACGGCGAGGAGCACCTGAGCCGTGCAGATATTGCTGGTCGCTTTTTCGCGACGGATATGCTGTTCGCGCGTCTGCGAATCGACTGAGACGCCAATGATGCGGCCGGGCATGGCGCGCTTATATTCATCGCGCGTCGCGAAGAAGGCGGCATGCGGGCCGCCATAGCCCATCGGCACGCCGAAACGCTGGCTCGAGCCTACCGCGATGTCGGCGCCCAATTCGCCTGGGGGCGTGAGAAGCGCCAGAGCGAGCAGATCGGTCGCCATGACGGCTAGAGCACCGGCACCATGGAGCTTGTCGATCAGGCTGCGGTAATCGCGGATCTCACCCGACGAGCCCGGATAGG
>VAZZ01000271.1 GCA_005884715.1 Alphaproteobacteria bacterium
ACCAAGAACAAGGAGCAGGTGCATGTGACGCCGCTGACCGCCTGGTGGTACTTGCCGATGAATACGAGGCTGGCGCCGTTCGATAATGAAAAGGCGCGCCAGGCCGTATCCTACGCGATCGGCCGCAAGGCGCTGGTCAAGATATTCGGCGGATCAGTGCTCGCTTCACCTGTCTGTCAGGTTCTGCCGCCGGGCTTCCCCGGACATGAGCCCTATTGCCCCTTCACCAAGAACCCGGGCAAGAAGTGGTCAGCGCCTGACATGGAAAAGGCCAAGAAGCAGAAGGTGACGATCATCGCCGAGGACAAGGCCATTTCCAAAGGTGTCGGCGTCTATTTGCAGAGCGTGCTGAACGAGCTCGGCTATCAGGCCGAGGTCAAGCCGATCTCCGCCAATATCCAGTTCACCTACATCCAGAACACCAACAACAAGGTGCAGATGTCGATCACGCAGTGGTATCAGGACTATCCTGCGGCATCCGACTTCCTCTACATCCTGTTTGGCTGCGAGAGCTTCCATGAAGGCTCCGATTCATCGGTCAACATCTCCGGCTTCTGCGACAAGGGCCTGAACGACAAGATGAAGAAGGCCCTCGAACTGGGCGTCGAGGATCAGGCAGCGGCCAACAAGATGTGGGCTGAGATCGACAAGGCGGTCACCGACAAGGCCCCGGCGGCCGGCCTGTTCACGCCCAAACATCTCGATTTCGTTTCCAAGCGCCTCGGCAATTTCCAGTTCAACTCGCAATATTACTGGATGGTGACGCAGTCCTGGGTGCAGTAATTCGAGACTGAACCGTGTCCGACGCGGTTGCGTCAATCCGCACAAGCCGTGGTCCCTGGGCCACGGCACTTCGCCGGCTCTCGCGTGACAAGGCGGCCATGGCCTGTCTCGCGATTTTCTGTCTCATCGTCGTGCTGAGCCTGTTGGCGCCGGCCTATGCCTCCTTCGCCAATACCGATCCCTTCCGTTCGTCCCTCGATGCCACTGTCGAGATCAATGGCGTTGAGGTGCCGGTCATGGAGGAATCGACTGAAGGCCTCGCCCTCGGCTACACGCCCATTGGTCCCACCTGGCAACTCGGCAATTATTTTCTCGGCGCCGACAATCAGGGCCGCGATGTCATGGCGCGGCTGCTTTACGGCGGGCTCAATTCCCTACTGATCTCAGGCGCCGCGACCATCATCACGATGGTCCTCGCAACCGCCATCGGGCTCACCGCCGGCTTCTTCGGCGGTATGACCGATACAATCCTGTCGCGCATTCTCGATGTCCTGTGGGCATTCCCAGTCTATCTTCTCGCCATTTCCCTTTCGATCGTGCTCATCGCGCAAGGCATCGATCTCGGCATCATCGTGGTTGAAGCGGGCAGCCTGTGGCTGCCGATCTTCATCATCGCCATTGTGTATATTCCCTATATAGCCCGGCCGATCCGCGGCCAGGTCCTGGCGCTCAGGCGAAGTGAATTCGTGCTCGCCGCCATCGGCCTCGGCGTTCCGGAGCACCGTATCCTGCTGCGCGACATTCTTCCCAATGTCTCGACGACCCTCATCGTCTTCACGCCCCTGATGCTCGCCATCAATATGCTGACCGAATCCGCCCTCTCCTTCCTGTCGATCGGTGTGCAGCCTCCCGATGCCAGCTGGGGCACGATCATCCAGGATGGCCAGGGCCTGCTTTACACGCGCCCCATGGTGGCATTGGCGCCTGGCCTCGCCATCGCCCTGACGGTTCTCGTCCTCAATATCCTCGGCGATGGCGTACGCGATGCGCTTGATCCGCGCTCTAAGATCAAGCTGGGAGGCGACTGATGCTGCTCGCCCTCATACGCCGCTTCGGCCAGATGATTTTCGTCATGTTCGGCATCAGCATTCTCGTATTCCTGATCTTCTTCGCGACACCGGGAGCCGATCCCGCTTCGCGCATAGCCGGGCGCAACGCATCGCCCGAAACCATCGAAGCGGTGCGCAAGAGCTTCGGCTTCGATCAGCCGATCTGGGTCCAGTATTACATCATGATGAAGAAGCTCTTCATTACCCAGGACCTCACCTCCTTCGTCAATCGCGGCTGGAAAGTCATTCCGGCGGTCATTGACACGATCCCGGTGACGCTCTCTCTGGTGATCGGCGCAGCAGTTCTGTGGGTGATCTTCGGCATGCTCTTCGGCATCCTCGCAGCGGCGACGCGCGGCAGCATCATCGACAAGCTCTTGATTGCGTTTGGCCTGGTCGGTTGCGCCATGCCGGTCTATTGGCTGGGCGAAGTCATGAATCTCTTCAGCCAGAGCCGCTATCACGACACCTGGCTGTTTTCCTGGGTGCCGCCTTTGGGCTACAAGCCGCTCAGCGAGGATCCCGAAGGCTGGTTTCTTACCCTCATCATCCCATGGATCACGCTGGCTATCCTTTATATCGGCCTCTATGGCAGGGTGCTCAGGGCAAACCTCATCGAGGCGATGCAGGAAGACTATATCCGCACCGCCCGCGCCAAGGGCCTGTCGGAGACGCGCGTCCTCTTGCGCCATGCCTTGCGCACCTCGCTCATCAGTTTCGTCACTCTGTTCGGCCTCGATTTCGGCGCCCTGGTCGGCGGCGCCGCCCTCCTCACCGAGGTCGTCTTCGGCCTCCAGGGTGTCGGCAAGCTCACTTATGATGCACTGCAGAATCTCGATTTGCCGGTCATCATGACAACGGTCATCTATGCCTCCTTCTTCGTCGTCCTCGCCAACGCGCTGGTCGACGTCGTTTATATCCTGCTCGATCCGCGTGTGAGGTCGGCCTGATGCTGGAGGTCAAGGATCTCAGAATATCTTTTCGCACCGAGCATGGCCGCGTGCGCGCCGTTGACGGCGTCTCCTTCGATGTGGCGCAGAGCGAGATATTGGGCGTCGTCGGTGAATCGGGGTCCGGCAAGACGATCTCGCTCATGGCCGTCATGGGCCTGATCAACGACCCCAATGCCGTGATCGAAGGCTCGATCAAATTGCGCGGGCGCGAGCTCATCGGGTTGAGCCAGCGCCAGATGCGCGGTCTCAGGGGTCGCGAGATCGCCATGATCTTCCAGGATCCGATGACCGCCATGACGCCGGTCTATACGATCGGCTGGCAGATCGCCGAACAGATCAGGGCCCATGAGAAGATCGGCAGGCGGGCGGCCTTTGCCCGTGCCGTCGATCTCCTGGCCGAAGTGAATATCTCCAACCCGAAGGAAGCCATCCATCGCTATCCGCACCAGCTCTCCGGCGGCATGCGCCAGCGCGCCGTCATCGCCATGGCGCTTTCCTGCAATCCCGCCCTCCTCATCGCCGATGAGCCGACGACGGCTCTCGATGTGACGGTGCAGGCGCAGATCCTCGATCTCATCCGCAAGCTCAGGCGTGACCACAAATCGGCGGTCGTCTTCATCACCCATGACATGGGCGTCATCGCCGAGATGGCCGACCGGGTCATGGTCATGTATTCCGGCCGGATCGTCGAACGCGGCACCAAGGCGGAGATCCTGCTCGAGCCCCGTCACCCTTATACCAAGGCGCTGCTCGATTCGATCCCGCCGCTTGAAGGCGAGAAGCCGAAGCGCCTCAGATCCATTCCGGGATCCCCGCCATCGCTGTTCGATCTCCCGAAGGGCTGCTCCTTCGCACCGCGTTGCCCTTGGCGCTTCGAGCGATGCGCCGAAAAGCCGGCGCTCGAAGGTGGCAAGCATGCCGCCGCCTGTTTCCTGAAGGCCGCCTCATGACCGCCCCTTTGCTTGAAACCCGCAATCTCTCGAAGCAGTTCATTGTCGGCAGCCGCTTCAGTTCATTGGGTCTGCGCGTTGTGCATGCGGTTGACAACGTATCGCTCAAGATCATGCCGGGCGAGACCGTGGGCCTGGTGGGTGAATCGGGCTGCGGCAAGTCTACGCTCGGGCGCTGCATTACGCGCCTCTATGACATCACCGCAGGCGAGCTCTATTTCGAAGGGGTGGATATCTCGGACAAGAGCATGCGCCAGATGCGGCCCTTGCGCCGGCGCATGCAAATGGTTTTCCAGGACCCCTATGCCTCGCTCAATCCGCGCCGCCGGGTGCGTGATCTCATTGCCGAGCCTTTGCGGGTTCACCTCAACCTCGGCGAGACGGAGGTTCGCGAGCGGGTGAGTAAGCTCCTCGATGTCGTCGGCCTCTCGCCCGACCACATGGAACGCTTTCCGCATGAATTCTCGGGCGGTCAGCGCCAGCGTATCGGCATTGCCCGCGCCATCGCGCTTGAGCCCAGCCTGATCGTGGCCGATGAGCCCGTATCGGCTCTCGATGTCTCGGTCCAGGCCCAGATCGTCAATCTGCTGGCCGATCTCCAGGAGCGCCTGAGCCTCACCTATGTGTTCATCGCCCATGATCTGAGCGTGGTGCGGCAGATCTCGACCCGAATCGCTGTGATGTATCTGGGATCGATCGTCGAGCTTGGGCTGGCCCGTGACATCTTCGCCAGGCCCAGCCATCCTTATACCCAGGCGCTGATCTCGGCGGTTCCCCAGCCTGACCTGAAGAGGGCCGGTGAGCGCAAGCGCATCATCCTCACTGGCGACGTGCCGAGTCCGATCGATCCGCCGCAAGGCTGCCGGTTCCATCCGCGCTGCATCTATGCGACAGACAAGTGCAGAAAGGAACGCCCGATCTTGCTGCCGCTGCCGAACGGCCGCACCGTCGCCTGCCACTATCCGCTGAACGGCACTGTATAACCATGCGCTTCGAGATGATGCTACCGCACCAGGTGAGGTCGGCCATTGCCGCGAACTGGCCGGTCGTGCTGCCACTTGGCGTTCTTGAATATCATGGCGAGCATCTCGCTTTGGGCCTTGACACGCTCGTCGTGGTGAAGTCGCTCGAAAGCATCGAGGCTGAGATCGACATGGTGATCCTACCACCCTTCCCTTATGGGGCGGCAAGCTATGCGGTCGAGCCGCCGGAAGGGTCAGGCACGCTCCAGGTCAATGCCGAGAAGCTCGTACCTTTCGCCAAGGAGGTTTTCCATGGCCTTTTGCGCATCGGCTTCCGCAATATCCATGTGATCATCCATCATCAGACCGAGAATTTCTTGGCCGGCATGCCGACCGATCTCGCCTTCAAGTTCGCCGGCCGCCAGGTCATCTTCGAGTTTCTCGAGCGCCAATATGGCGAAGGCTGGTGGGGCAAGGAAGCGATGGCCGATTATTACGCCAGCCAGGCCCAAGGCGCCGATCCTTTCAACTGGATCAAGGTCCATCCGCTGATGACGGCCGACATGATACGTGTCTTTCCTTTCGATCATGCCGGGATCGGTGAGACATCTCTGCTAATGGCGCTCTGTCCGGAAGGCGTCGACACGGGGCGCTTGAGTTCGGAAAAGTGGTATACGCGCAGTGCCTCAAGCGCTTCGCCGGAACTCGGTGCCAAAGGGTGCAAAATGATCCGCGATCATCTGCGCCAAGTGCTCAAGCCCGTCACTTGACGGCGCCGGCGGTCAATCCCTTGACGATATAGCGCTCGAGGAAAACGCCGATGACGACGAGCGGCGCGATCGCGGCGGTTGAGAGCGCCGCCATCGACCACCAGCTGATGCCTTGCGAACCGGTCTGGCTCGCTACCATCACCGGCAAGGTCTTGGCATTGGTGCTGGTCAAGAGCGCGGCGAAGAAATATTCGTTCCAGCACAGGATGACGGAAAGAATGAAGGCCGCCACCATGCCGGGCAAGGCAATGGGTATCACGATGCGCAGGAAGGCACCCCACACCGAACAGCCATCGACGAGGGCCGCCTGCTCCAGTTCGATCGGGATGGTGTCGAACTGATCGCGCATGATCCAGATCACGATCGGCAGCACCATCAGCGTATAGACGAGGATGAGGCCGATGCGCGTGTCGAGCAGCGCCAGCTCCTTGTAGAGGACGAGGAACGGCATGGCGAGCACGACCGGCGGCAGGATGAGCTGCGACAGGAAGAAGAATGAAATGTCCTTGTTGCGCATCCAGACGAACTTGTAGTCGAAGCGGCTCAGGCCATAGGCTGCGAGCGAGCCGATCACCACCGCGAGCGCCGCGGCGCCGAGGGATGCGATGATGCTGTTGGTGAAGCGCTTGAGGAACTCGTCCCGGACGGTTGAGATCTCGCCGATTGTGTCGGGCGACAGCCCGAGCGAGCGCCAGCCAAGCCAATTGGGCTGAAAATCTATCCATGGGATAAGATGGCCCTGCATGACATTGACCGCAGTCTTGAACGAGGTGGTTAGCGTCCAATAGATCGGAAACAGCGAGATGATGGTCCACAGGATAAGCGCGCCATAGATGAGGACGCGAGCCGAGATCTTTGCCGCGTCATACCCGCCGCCCCATGCCCGCTGTGCCTGCCGCTCAGCAACTGCACTCATGTCACGTCGTCCTCTGCATGAAGCGGCTCGCGAATTTGAGTAAGAGCGTCACGAAGATGATGATGATCACCAGATAGAATTCTGCCAGCATGGTGCCATAGCCGACATTCGAGCGGTCGCGATATTCGCGGAAGATGAAGCTCGAAACCGTGTCGGTAGCGCCGCCCGGCCCGCCCGCCGTCACATTGATCACGATATCGGCGAGCTTGAGCTGGAAGATGATCTTGAGGACGATCGCCGTGACGCTGACCGGCAGCATGAGCGGAAAGGTGATCTGCCAGAAGGATTGCCAGGGGCTGGCGCCATCGACTTTCGCGGCTTCGGTCACTTCCTTGGGCATCGCTTGGAGGCCGGCAAGCAACAGGATCATGATGAAGGGAATCCACACCCATGCATCCATCGCGACGATGCTGAGGCGTGCGATCCACGGCGATGTGAAGAAAGCGGGATTGTCCCAGCCCAGATGGCGGGCGAGCGTCGCCGCCGGACCGAAGCGGTATTCCATCAGCGATTTGCCGATCATCCAGCTCACCGCGACCGGGCTCAGCATGAAGGGGAGGAGGAAGGCGACGCGGAAGAATTTGCGCGCCTTGATCTCGGCATTGAGGAGAAGCGCCAGGCCGAAGGCGATCACATACTGCGCCAGCACGAACAGCACGTAATAGATCATGTTGCGCAATGCGTTCCAGAAATAGGCATCGCCCAGGAGCGAGCGCACATTGTCTAGGCCATTGAAGTGGCGCCCGGTGAGCGAGCTCAAATTCCAATCGGTGAAGGCGATATAGAGGCCGAAGAAGGTCGGGAAGATCACCATCGCCACGGTGAAGGCGACGGCGGGCAGTATGAACAGAGCGTGCTTGCCGCGCTCGCCGCGAATGAGCACTTGCGCCGCCCCGATGGCGATAGCCCACAGGATGAAGGTATAGAGCACCGGGCGCCAGGTGTCGAAGCCCACCGCGATGACGCTGGCTTTATAGAGGATCTGCCAGACGACAATCACGGCAAGGATCAAAGAGGAGAGCCACAGGAGGATCCTGCCCCAGGCTCCGTTGGCCTCGGCCTGCGAGCGCATCAGAGGCTCATGCACCTTGCCGGCGGTCTCTGGCAGTGCAGTATTCATGACGGGTGGGCCGTGCGGAGATTTGGCATGCGATGGTCTTCAGCGACAGAAAGAAACTCTGGTGGCGCAGGCTGCGCCACCAGAGTGATGTGTGTCAATCCGACGTGATATCAGGCGACGAGGCCGAGCGAGGCCTTGTAGAGTTTGATCTGACTATCACGACCGATCTTATCGGTGATCTTCTCCCACGCAGCCGCGATTGCATCGGCACCCGCTTGTGCCGAGGAGCCGCCCGCATAGATCTTGGCGAGCTCGTCTTCCGCGACACTGTAATATTGGAAGATACCGGGAATACGCGGCTCGATCGCCGCATTGGGATGATTGTAGGAATCGGATTCCGATTTCAGATAGGACGTGATGAAGGCCTCGTCATAGCCCGCAGCAACCCATTCCGGAATGATGAAATGGCTGTTGCGGTAGGGTTGGAAGCCCGAGGGGTAGGCGGCCGTCCACAGCGAAAGGTCCTTGCCGCCGAGATGCGCCGCTGCACTCCACGCCGCCTTCTGCTTGACTGGATCGCTGTCGACGCGCGCCATCACATAGACGCCCCAGCCGAGATAGGCGCAATTGGGGGCGTAGTTGGGACCGCTCGGCAGCTTGTCCCACTTGCCGGTCTTGGAGTTGTAGACATCATCCGAACCCGGCAAGATCGAGAAGCCGCAGACATCACCGATGACCGAAGAATCGCTCGTCTTGGCGTTCGATCCGATATCGCCCCACCAAGCGAGCATCGAACCCGTTCCGGCTAGGAACTGCTGGAAGCCGGTCGTCCCCGGATCGGCATTAATCTGGTCGGCCGGCTCAGAGGGCAAGGCGTCGACGACATCCTGAATGGCGCGTACCCAAGCCGGGTTGTTGACGCGCGGCTTCATCGTGTCGATGTCGAAGAGCCAGGCCTTGTCATCCGGATGCTTGGCATAGGCGCTGGCGCGGCTGCCGAGGAAGTAGAAGCCGAAGCCGCCCCAGCCTTTGGCGGGATCGAGATAGCCATAGGCATCCTGGCCTTTGAACTTCTTGCCTTTCAGGAACTTGGTGACTTCCTGCACTTTCTGCCAGGTCTTCGGCACTTCCCATTCGCCCTGATGACCCTCATCCTTCCACGCTTTGGCGAGGTCTTTATCGGCAAAGTAATCGGTCCGGTAGTTGAAGTTATGCGCGTCGCCATCGATGGTGACGCGATACTGCTTGCCGTTCCACGTACCGACGGGCGGCTTCAGATAATTGACGATGTCATCAAATTCGATCTGCTTCTTGACCCAGTCCGGCATCTCCGAGGTCAGGCCCTTGCCGCAGACATCGCCCTCGAAGGGGGCGCCCATTTCGATGATGTCGAAATCAACCGTGCTGGTGGCGATCGATTGCTGCAGGCGCGCATTGTAATCGGCCTGGGCGAGATCGATCCAGCTGATCTTGGCGCCGGTATAGGCCTCCCACGGCTTGAGGAAGCCGCGGAACAGAAGATTGTGAAGGTTCTGGTTGTTAAGCCCCATGAAGGTGAGCTCGACGCCCTTGAACTCGCCTTCCTTGACACTGGCCTTGGTGGCGCCGAGGCACATCTCGCCGACCTTCTGCCAGTCGGCATCGGTGGGCGAGCCCTTGCCGACACCCGGAATCTTCAGAAGCTGGGTGCGCAATTCTGATTGCGCGGCAGCTTGCGGTGAGAGAGCGGTGAGCCCGCCCGTCGCGGCGAGCGCCGAAAGGGCCGCAGCACCTTTCAGGACAGTGCGGCGGCTGGCTTTCAAGGCCATGAGCATTTCATGCTGTTGAACTTTCATTGTGGTTCCTCCCTTTGCGATGTTTATTGGCTAACATGTTAGTATGTAGAGTAGGCCTGTCAACCGAAAGCGCGAGGCGAAAAAGCGGCAAGCCTCGCCTCGATATAAAATCGATCAGGCGCCCTTTTTCAAGAGCGCGTCAACCTCCTCGCGCTTTGGCATGGAGGGCGCCGTTCCGGCCCGGGTGACGGAAATTCCGGCGACCGCCGAGCCGAAGCGCACCGCTTCCAAAGGCGCTGCCCCCTCGGCGAGTGCGGCAGCGAAGCCGCCATTGAAGGCATCGCCTGCTCCCGTCGTCTCTACGACCGGCCCCACCTTGAAGGCCGGTACCAGGATGGATTGGCTCTTCGAATGGAGATAGGCGCCGGCCTCGCCCAGCGTGATCAGAGCCGCCTTTGCTCCTTTCCTCAGAATGACATCGCCCGCCTTGCGCGCATCATCCGCGGTCTTGACCGCAATGCCGGTCAGCATTTGCGCTTCGCTCTCATTCGGTGTCACATAGTCACAGAGCTGATAGAGCGCATCATCAAAGCGTTCCGCCGGTGCCGGATTGAAGATGGTGATCGTCCCTGCCGCTTTGGCGATTTCGAGTCCGCGCTTGGCAGCAGCCACTGGCTGCTCGAGCTGCGTGATGAAGACGCAAGCCCCTCTTATCGCGTCGCCCGCCCTCTCCACATCGTCCGCGCTAATCGTGGCCGCAGCCCCCGGCACGACGATGATGGCATTCTCGCCATTGACCTCATTCACATAGATGAAGGCCGCACCCGTCGGCTGATCGGCCATTTCGACGACCCTCGGCGTGATGTTTTCGCGCTTCCAGGTCGCAAGTGCGATGGCGCCGAATTCATCGCGGCCGATCTTCGAGATGAAGGTCACCGGTGCACCCGCGCGGGCCGCCGCTACAGCCTGATTGGATCCCTTGCCGCCCGGGCCTACCTTGAAGCCCGAGCCCGCGATCGTCTCGCCGATGCCGGGCAGCCGGCCCGCCCGGAAGGCCAGATCGGCGACGAAAATCCCGAGGATGGCGACACCCCTGTGACTGTCCATGATCGATCGGGCCGGGTTCAGTTGAGCCTGAGCCCGGTCTCCTTGTCGAAGAGATGCACCGATTTGGCATCGGGCACCATTGGCAGGGCCTCTCCCGGGCGCACCGCGACGCGTTCGCGGAACACGCCGACGATCTTCTGGCCGCCGAGCTTGGCGAAGACCTGGGTTTCCGATCCGGTCGGTTCGATCACCGACACTTCGGCTTTTATGTTGCTGCCGCCGAGCGCGAAATGCTCGGGGCGTATACCATAGATGGCCGGCTGTCCGTTTGATCCCTTGGGCGCCCCGGTGAGCGGCAGGTCGATGCCACCGTTGGTGACGAAGGACGCCTTGCCATTGAGCTTGATCTTGCCCTCGAGGAGATTCATCGCCGGCGACCCGATGAAGCCCGCAACGAAGATATTGGCGGGCCGGTCGTAAAGCTCGAGCGGCGAGCCCGATTGCTCCACCACCCCGTCATGCATCACCACGATGCGGTCCGCCATGGTCATGGCCTCGACCTGGTCATGCGTCACATAGACCGTCGTTGTCTTGAGGCGCTGATGCAGTTCCTTGATCTCGGCGCGCATCTGCACTCTGAGTTTCGCATCGAGATTGGACAGAGGCTCATCGAACAGGAACACCGCCGGATCGCGCACGATGGCGCGGCCCATGGCGACGCGCTGGCGCTGGCCGCCCGAGAGCTGGCGTGGATAGCGCGTGAGATAAGGCACGAGATCGAGGATCTCGGCGGCGCGGCGTACCCTTGTTTCGATCTCGGCCTTGGGAGCATGGCGCATCTTGAGCGCAAAGCCCATATTCTCGGCCACCGTCTTGTGCGGATAGAGCGCATAGCTCTGGAACACCATGGCGATGTCGCGGTCCTTCGGCGGCAGGTCGTTGACCACGCGCTCACCGATCCGGATATCGCCCGAGGTGATCGGCTCGAGGCCGGCGATCATGCGCAGCAACGTCGATTTCCCGCAGCCCGATGGACCTACCAGGATGACGAATTCGCCATCCGAAATGCCGACCGACACGCCATGGATCACCTCCTGGCTGCCATAGGCCTTGCGCACATCAACAACCTCAACTGAAGCCATCTGTCCTCCCACCGGGTCTCTATTTTCTTGGAGCCGGAACGTTATTGCATCTTTTCGAAGTGGTCCAGCACGGATCGCTGATCTGGGCCCGGGTGCCAATAATGGCTAAAGTAGCCGAATCATGATGGCCGGCCCCAACCCTAAGCGAATGATCATGCCGCCGACCCGCGCCACGGCCGCTGCCGATGAACTGCGCCGCCGCATCCTCGAGGGCGAATATCCGGCCGGCATGCCATTGCGGCAGGCGATCCTGGCCGAGGAGCTGGGCATCAGCCGCATTCCCTTTCGCGAGGCCCTGATCCTGCTCGAGGCCGAAGGTCTGGTGCAGACAGTGGCGCATAAGGGCGCGGTCGTCGCCGGATTCTCAGCCGACGAGGTCGAGGAGCTTTTCGAGTTCAGGGCGCTTCTCGAACCTGTCCTTCTCGAGAAATCGGCACCCCGGCTGACGCAAGCCGACTATGAGGAACTGGATGCGATCCTGCGCGGATACAGTGATGAGCTCAGGGCCCAGAATCCGGGCCGCTGGGGTGTCCTCAACACCGAGCTTCATTCCGTTCTCTATCGCCGCGCGGGGAGACCACGCATGCTGGCGACCGTCGAGCAATTGCTGCAGAGCACCGATCGCTTCACCCGCATGCAGCTCTATTATACTGACGGGCGCGAAAAAGCCGAGCGCGAGCATCTCGAGATCGTGACTGAATGCCGGGCCGGCAATGTCAAAAAGGCGGCGCGCCTCTTGCGGTCGCATATATTAACGGCCGGCGAGGCGCTGGTCACCTTGCTCAAGAACCGCCAGCAACAGAGCGGCATAACGAAGACCTAGTGGGCTCTTGCCCGGCGCCCATACCAACATTCAAATTGTTGATTCAAGATCTCATTCAAGCCCCGTAACTTGTTGATTTGGCTTAATCCACCCGCTTGTTGCGCATCCGGAAGGGGTATCGCTTGCTCACCGTGCTTGACGGCTCCATCATATGAGTTAACGTAGTTGGTATGACAGGTATACCAGCGATGAGTAGACCTATCCGGCCCCAGAAGCTCTTCGAGCAGGTTTTGGCGCGTCTCGAAGCCCGCATCATCGACAAGACTTATGGCATCGGCGACCTCCTGCCCTCCGAGCGCGATCTGATGCGCGAATTCGGCGTCGGTCGGCCTGCGATCCGCGAGGCGCTGATCCATCTGCGCAATATGGGGCTGGTGGAGCTGCGCTCCGGCGAGCGCGCGCTGGTCATCAGGCCGACGCCGGAAGTTGTGGTCGATGCGCTGTCCGGTGTGGCCAAGCACATGCTCTCAGCCACTGACGGTGTCCGCAATTTCCAGAATGCGCGCCTGTTCTTCGAAGTGGGCCTCGCCCGCCACGCCGCCCTTCATGCGACGGAAGAAGACATCGATGAATTGCACGCCGCCCTCGAAATCAACCGCGAGGCCTTGACTGATCTCGACCGCTTCGAGAAGACCGACGTCGCCTTCCACTATGTGCTGGCGATCATCCCCAGGAATCCGATCTTTCCCGCCATCCATGCGGCGTTTGCCGAATGGCTGGTGCAGCAGCGCCACATCACGCTGAATTGGCGCGGCCGCAAGGGCACCGCCGAACAGGCCTATCTCGCCCACAAGTTTATCTACGACGCGATCGCCGCGCGCGATCCGGACCTGGCCGAGAAAGCCATGCGCGGTCACCTCGCCCATGTCGAGAATGTATTCTGGGAAGCCGTGGAGTCAGGCGCATGAGCGGCTACGTCATCCTGGTCGATTTCCTGCTGAAGCCGGGAAGCAGGGCGCAGTTCCGCCGTGCCATTGATGTGAATGCGCGCTCCTCTTGTGAAACGGAACGGGGCTGCCGGCGCTTCGATGTCGTCGAACCGATCGACGAGCCAGACCGTATCATCCTCTATGAGATCTATGATGATCGCGCCGCGTTCGAGCGGCATCTCAAGACGCCGCATCTCGCCCGCTTCGAAGCTCTGAGCAACGACCTTGTGACGAAGAAGACCGTCGTCGCCGGCGATCTCGTTTTTGCAGGATCACAAGAATAGTTGGGAGGAATTGAATGACGACATCCGGCCTCAAGGCCATGGCCAAGACGAAATCCCCGAAATTCGGGCATTTCATCGTGGAATTCGCAACGCCCGGCATCGGCCATATCATGAAATCGGCGGGCTGCGATTTCACCTTGTTCGATCTTGAACATTCGGGCTTCGGCTTCGAGACGGTGAAGAGTGCCTTGCGTTATTTCGAGGCAGCCGATCTTCCGGCGATCGTTCGCGTACCGTCGCGCGAATATCATCATATCGCGCGTGCCATGGATATGGGGGCGGAAGGCCTCATGCTGCCCATGGTCGGCAATGTCGATGAGGTGCGCCATATCGTAAATTCGATGAAATACCATCCGCAGGGCAAGCGCGGCGTGGCGCTGCAGGTGGCGCATGACCGCTACCGCCCGGGCGCCGTCGCCGACAAGTTCACCGCCGCCAATATCCGCAATACCTTGTTCTGCCAGATCGAGACGGTGGAAGGCGTGGAGAATGCCGATGCCATGGCGGCGATAGACGGGGTCGATTGCCTATGGGTCGGCCATTTCGATCTGTCGGTATCGCTCGGCATTCCCGGCCAGTTCGACCACAAGGATTTCACGCGCGCCATCGAGCGCACCATTGCCGCCACGAAGAAACACAACAAGGCACTGGGCCGCCTCGTACCCAATGTCGAGCTCGGCATCGACATCTACAAGCAGGGCTTCGATTTCGTCTGCTATTCGGGCGATGTCTGGCTGCTCCATTCAGCTCTCGAAGACGGCATCAAGAAATTACGCGCCGGCTGCGGGAAATAGGAGGCAAAAGATGGCGGCACCATTCCGCGTAGCGCTGTCAGGTGATTTCAGGAAGGCCGATGGATCGCCGACCTATCCCGATTTCGATCTCGCTCCCTTGCAGAACGCACCCAATGTCGAGATGGCTTTTCTCGAACCCGCCAATCCCATTCGCGCCGGGCAACTCGAGGATTTCGATGCGCTGATCCTGCTCGCCCATCGCTTCGCGGCCGACAGCGTGCCGAAATCGGGCCGCCTTGCCGCAGTGGCGCGCTTCGGTGTCGGTTATGACACGGTCGATGTGGCCGCCTGCAGCAAGGCCGGCATCGCCCTCGTCATCACGCCCGACGGGGTGCGCCGCCCGGTCGCCGTGTCGATCATCACGCTCATCCTCGCCTTGACCGGCAAGCTCCTGATCAAGGACAGGCTGACGCGCGAGGCGGCGGCAGGCTTCGCCAGGCGGTCCGATCACATGGGCGTCGGTCTTGTCGGCCGCACGCTGGGTTCGCTCGGCATCGGCAATATAGGTGCTGAGATGTTCCGCATGGCGAAACCCTTCGACATGAAGTTCATCGCCCATGATCCCTTTGCCGACAGGAAGATCGCTACCGAGCTCGGCATCGAGCTCGTCTCATTGGAAGATGTCTTCCGCCGCTCCGACATCGTTTCGGTGAGTTGCCCCTTGAGCCCTGAGACCCATCATCTCGTCAATGCCGAGCGCCTGGCCCTGATGAAGCCTTCCGCCTATTTCATCAACACGGCGAGAGGCCCGATCGTCGATCAGAAGGCGCTGACCAGAGTGCTGCAGGAGCGCAAGATCGCCGGCGCCGGGCTCGATGTCCTCGAACAGGAGCCGCCCGATGCCGATGATCCCATCCTCAAGCTCGACAATGTCACCCTGTCGCCGCATGCTTTGTGCTGGACCGATCAGTGCTTCGCCGGCAATGGTGCGGCCGATGTGAAGGCGGTACTCGACATCCAGCACGGACGAGAGCCGCGCGGCATCGTGAACAAGGATGTGGTGAAACATCCGGACTGGCAGCGGCGTCTCGCCGATTTTCGTAAAAGATTTGGAGATCAATAAGAAGAAAAGTCGTTTTCGTTAAACTTATGCCGGCCAAGCAGAAAGCCGGTTCGATTCCAAAACAGACGTGCAGAAACACCGCAACTGGGAGGAATGACGACCATGAACGACCGTGAGAAGCGTGACTTTGAGGCCGGTCTCAATGCCGAGATCGATGCCTTTCTGAGAGGCGAGAATACGCGCCGCTCCTTCATCAAGAAATTCGGCCTGATGACGGGCCTCCTCGCCACCGCGGGCAGCAATGTGCTGAGCCCATGGGCCGAGAACGCCCTGGCGCAGGCTGCTATCGATCTTGCCGATCCTTCATCACCGCTCGGCAAGGCGCAGACCGCCGCCATGAAGGCTTCCACCGAAGGCCCGGCCGATGGCTCGGCCTTCCGCGCCGTCGCCGCCGCCAAGAAACATGGCGGCATCACCATCAACATGACCTATGAAGCGGGCCTCCAGGCGCTCGATCCGCGCAACTACTCGGGCCCGGTCTGGGAGCAGCTCACCGGCATCAAGTCGAATGTCGTCGAACTGTCGAACCCGGATCAGTATTCGAAGGCGGTCGCCGAGCATATTGCGGCTTCCGGCGCCTATGACGTGCTCGACATTTCGCCGGCCTGGACGCCGTCGATGGCCGATGGCGGCGTGATCGCGCCGCTTGATGATTACATCGCCAAATACATGAACCCGGCCGATCTCGAGGATTACCACCCGCTGTACAAGGCCTTGCCGACCTATAAGGGCAAGATCTGGGGCTTCTTCGATGATGGCGATATGTTCGCTCTCTATTATCGCAAGGACATCTTCGAGGATCCGAAGCTCAAGGACGCCTATCAAGCCAAGTTCTCGAAGGCGCTCGGACCGCCCAAGACCTGGGAGGACTATTCCCAAGTCGCCCAGTTCATCACCGACAATCTGGCTCCCAAAGTCTATGGCGCCGGTCACTTCCGCAAGGCGGGAAGCCCCGGCAACCAGTTTGACTTCCTGCAGCAATTCAGGGCGAATGGCGGTGTGCTCTTCGGCGATGACATGAAGGCGGGGCTCAATTCCGATGCCGGCATGAAGACGCTGACCAACATGCAGGCGGCGAATAAGGCCTCGATCCCGGGCAATAACGAGCTCGACGCCGTCTCGCTATGGGCCGCGTTCCTGCAGGGCAAGGTGGCGATGATCTATTCATGGCCGCCGACCGGGCGCATGTGCGCGAACTATTCGCAAAGCGCCAAGGCGATCAACTTCATCCCGCAATCCACGATTGCCGGCAAGGTTGGTTATGCCGTGGTGCCAGGCAATCCTGAGCATGCGACCGGCTACAACAAGGCGCTCTCGGCCGATTCACCCAATGCCGAAGCCGCCTATCTCTTTATGCAATGGGCGACATCGCCACCGGTATCGCTTGCTCGCGTGATGCTGCCCTATGCGCTGCGCGATCCCTATCGCCTGTCGCATTACAAGTCGGATCTCTATGGCGCCCTGTTCCCGAGCGCCAAGGAGTATCTCATCAACCTCAACAACTCGGCCAATGTCGGTCTGCTCGACATCATCATGCCGGGTGCTCAGGATTATTTCCTGAGCCTCGATCGGCTGTGCACGTCGGTCTGGGCCGGCACCGATCCGAAGGCCGCACTCGCCACCGCTGCTGCCGAATGGGACCAGACGACGGAGCGTTTGGGCGTCGATTCCCAGAAGGCCTTCTATGAGGAGTTCAAGAAGCTGCCCGGCTCTTCGGCCGATCATACGGTCGAGAAGATGGGTATGGCGGTGAAGCTCGATTGACGTGAAATGAAACGGAGGATGGCTTGACCATCCTCCGTCTCTAATTCTTCCCCTCTCCCGTTGCGAAGCAATGGGAGAGGATGCCCGAAGGGCGGGTGAGGGCTCTTTGTCTCAGCAAGGAATACTCGTTGAGATCAGAGCACATTGCGCGAAAGAGCCCTCATCCGCCCTTCGGGCACCTTCTC
>VAZZ01000030.1:0-5799 GCA_005884715.1 Alphaproteobacteria bacterium
AGGAGCGAGGCATCGCGATCTACGCCCGCGCGACGAGCGGTCCCTTGCCGGGCGCCGATCCGTCCGCCGATGGCACTGTTGTTCGAAAGAATCCGCCTCGGATGCCGGGCACCGTTGTCGGCGTCGCGAGCGAGCGAGACGTGCTCGTGGTCGAATCTGATGCAGGCGCCGAGAGCCTGCTCACCGCCCTCGACGAGCATCACGTGGCTAGCAAGCAGCTGCACGTGCCTACCAATACTGCCCACGCCGCGCTGGTCGTCTCGCGCGAGAACCTCCACGACGCCGAGGGCGTGCAGCGGGCCATGCACGCACGCTTCGGCGATCGCGTCACGTTCATCAGCGGCCTCGGCGCGGTGAGCGCGATCGGCGCCGGCATTAACGCCACCTACGCGAACGTGCGTGCGGGGTTGTCGGTGCTGCGCCGTGCAGAAATCCCGTGCAGCGGGATTTCGACCTCGTCGTTCCGCATCACGTGGATGGTGCGCGACGCTGACGTCGCCCGAGCCTCGCGCGCGCTCCACGCGCACTTCATCGAATCTGGAGCGCCGCGCGTTCCTTGACCCGTGTAGGTTTTCTGGCAGGCGAGTTGGCCACAGTCTCCGCGCCAATAGACTCCGCCTCTTGCCGCGGCGGGACTTATCTTAGCCGATCGTCGATTGTTCGCGGATGGTCCGCGCGATTTCTTGAAGCCGTCAAAGACGGTCGAAGCATAGAGTCCATCGAGCGCGTTTCATGTCCGATATGGGTTCAGATTCGGACTTCACGACTATGTCCGCTGTACGGCAGGTTTCCCCTCATTACCGGGCATCGCAATTGGTAGCTGGGATGTCGCCTTAGGCCAGTTGCGGTCATTCGAACATGGCTCTGACGACGACCGGCATGCTACGAACAGCGGACCTTGGCCAGGAGCCATACTAGGACCGGATATTCCCGATTCCAGTCAGGAAGGGCGATTCCTCACATGGTGAATTCATTGCCACAAACTTCCAGCCACCGTCGAGCGCGTGCGTCCGGGACCAGCTCGGCAAGGCACGAAAGAAAATATCATGAGAGCTTTCATTTCAGCTAAAATGGACCTGCCGGAGGCACGGGCGGCTGGCGTTTACCACTCATGGTGATCGGCTTATTTCTCCTTCGACCCGGCTCGAGTGCGTCTTTTTCATCCGGATGACGGCGGGCGTTCGGCACCGCGTGGTGGACACTGAACGGCCAGCAAGAGCTAACAAAGGGAGGAAGAGAATGAGTTGCAAGACGAAACTGCCGATCTGGACTGCGGTGGTCGCGACGGCCATCGCGCTGAACTTCGGCGGGGTGGCTACGCCCGCCCTGGCTGAAGAAGTGGTGTTGCACATGGCGGTGCCCGACTGGCCGCCGACCCGCATCATGAAGGACCTGTTCAACAAGAACTACAAGGCGCCATCCGGCAACCACGTGAAGCTCGACATCGACTTCATTCCGTGGCCGGATTACTACACCCGCCTCAACACTTCGCTCACGTCCGGCGAGAAAAAGTACAACATGGCGGTGTCGGACTCGCAGTGGCTCGGCGCCTTCATCGAGGCCGGCTACTACCGCAAGATCAACGACCTGATCGACGCCGACCCGGGCCTCAAGGCAACACTGTCGGACATGCATCCGAACCCGCTGCAGGCCTACGCGACCTATCCGTACAAGTCCGAGAACTACTACGGCTTCCCGCAAATGCCGGATATTCTGATCAATTACTATCGCACTGACATCGTCTGCAACGAGGACGAGCAAAAGAATTTCCGGGCGAAGTACAATCAGAAACTTCCCTGCACGCCCGAAGAGATGGATGATGTCGATTGGGACACGTTCGAGAAGATGGGCGAGTTCTTCATGCGCCAAAAGGGCGACATGCTCGCTGGCAAACCCGCGGGCGACGACTTTTACGGGATCGCCTATCAAGCCGGCATTGCCTACAACAACAACACGAGGCAGATTAACGGCTTCATCTGGCAGCATGGCGGGAATATCTGGGACGAGACCCAGGCGCCCACCGGCCACGCAGAAGGCGTCGTGAACTCGCCGGAGGCGGTGAAGGCGCTCGACCACTATCTGAGACTCACCAAGTACATGCCCCCGATCGTCAAGACCGGCGGAATGGACGCTATGAAGACCGACGAGCTATTCCGCGAAGGCAAGCTCGCGATGAACATCGAGTATATTGGCTTTGCCGAAAACACGATCAACCCGGAGACGTCGAAGGTGGCCCACAAGGTCGCTTTCGCCCAGATGCCGGGCCTGCGCGGCGCCGACGGCAAGCTCGTCCGCTGGTCGAATATCGGCGGCCAGCCGTTCGTGATCATGACCTGGTCCGATGACAAGCAGATCAAAGAGATTGTCGACTTCGTGAAGTGGTGGCTCTCAACCGACACGCAGCACGCTTTCGCCGCGGCCGGCGGCCAGAGTGCCATCAAGTCGGTCTACAACGACCCGAAGTATCTGGATTACCGCCCGTGGAACCGGACCTGGGCGCCGGGCCTCGAATGGCAGAAGGATGCCTGGCACATTCCCGAGTTCTTCGAGCTGCTCGTGCAGGGCCAGGAGCAGTATGATCTTGCCATCACCGGCAAGCAGGACGCCAAGACGACTCTGGACAACATCGCTGCTTTCCAGGAAAAGCTCCTAACAGAAGCCGGACATATCCAGGAATAGCCCAGCGAACAGACCAGTGCTCCGATCCGGCGCATGGTCCTTTGTCCCCATTTCTTGTCGCCAGTATCTAGAGTGACCATCGATCGGCTTGTCGCGAGCAAGTGCCGTAACTAAGATAGGAGGATTATCGATTCAGCGTCTGCTCGGAACGAACGCATGCCTCTTGAGGTTATTGGTCCAGGTTTTGGTCGGACTGGCACGAATTCTCTTAAGATCGCGCTTGAACAACTGGGCTTCGGGCCTTGCCACCACATGTTCGAAGTTCGCGACAATCCAGACAGCCTTGTTGATTGGGAAGCATTGGCGCGCGGCGAGAAGGTCGATTGGGACCACGTCTTTCGGGGCTATCGCTCTCAGGTGGACTGGCCGGGCGCGCGATACTGGCGCGAACTTGTCCGACACTACCCAACGGCGAAAGTGGTTCTATCGGTGCGCGATCCGGATGAGTGGTTCGATAGTGTGCAAGCCACGATTGTCCCATTTCTCGCGGCACGCGGGCATCATTCGTCGCCACATGTGAATGCGATCGGCGAGATGGGCCACGAGACGGTCGCGGTTCAGCTCTTCAACGGCCGCATTTCCGAAAGACAGCACGCCACGTAAGTCTTCAAGAACCATATTGCCGACGTACAGTCCGAAATCCCCGCCGGCCGTCTCCTGACATTTGATTTGCGCGACGGGTGGCGGCCACTGTGTGAATTTCTGAGGGTCGAGGTCCCCGATATTCCGTTTCCCACAACCAACTCGTCCAAGGAATTCGTGGAACAAGAATGGAAACAGGCATAGGCGCTTGACCAGGATGAGCCGTCCTGGAGCAAGTGGCTGGGAGGCCGGAGTTCGCGGCGCTACTCGCCAGGAGCCGCGTCTTTTCGACAGCAATCGGAGTGAGCTTCATGGAGGCGGTGCCAGCTTAGGTAGGACCTACTTGCACCGAGGCATGTACGGTTCATCCGGGTAATCCCGCCTTTCTTAGACCTTCAGTCCATCGCTCGAAATCCTGTGCGCGATATATCGGCATAAAGCTTTTGAGATTCGAAACGCGTAGCGTGGGGTTAAGTTCGCGCAGGCGAGCCATTGCTTTGGCAGCTTCCTCGGTTTTTCCGGCGAGTGCGGCACTTGAAGCTTCTTCATAACGGCAGGCAAAGAAATGAGCCCATGCCATGGCGATCTTCATGCCAAACTGTTGCGGATCTTGAGGGCTCAACCGCATCGCACGGCTCGCCCGCTCGATTGCTACTTCAGTTTGACCGAGAAATGCTTTAGCCAAAGCGCTGAAATGCCATCCCCCCGCAAGGTTCGGATTGAGCGCGAGCGCGCGATCAATGAGGGTATCACCGTATTCTAAATCGCCCACGACATTGACGAGCACAAACCCTGCGGCACTTAGCGCTACTGCGTCATCCTTCCCAAGGTCGGCGGCGCGCCGCGCTAGCTTCTCAGCTTCGGCCGCCTCGCGCTGACGGTCGGCCACCCAACCGAAACCGATCCTCTGCAGGTAACATCGTGCCGCCATGCCATAAGCGGGTGCAAAGTTGGGATCGAGTTCGCTTGCTCGGAGAAAGAACGCCAGCGCCTCTATGTTGGCCGCCTTGTTGAACTGGTGAAACGCCGCCATGCCGCGGAGAAAGAAATCGTAGGCATCAAGGCTCTCGGTCGGCTTGCGCTTGGCCCGCTCAATCTCGGCCTGTTCGAGCTTCGGTGCAATGGCGCCGACAACACTCGTTGCCACCTGATCCTGAAGATCGAATATATTGGCGAGGTTTCCATCAAATCGATCCGCCCACAAATGAGCTCCTGTCGTCGCATCGATCAGCTGTCCAGTGATACGTACCCGGTCCGCCGACTTGCGCACGCTGCCCTCGAGCACATAGCGCACGCCGAGCTCGCGCCCGACCTGCTTCACGTCTACGGCCCGCCCCTTGTAGGTGAAGCTCGAGTTGCGGGCGATGACAAACAGCCAGCGCAGGCGCGACAAGGCGGTGGTGATGTCTTCCACCATGCCGTCGGCGAAATACTCCTGTTCTGCGTCCCCGCTCATATTCTGGAATGGCAAGATGGCAATCGAGGGCTTGTCGGGAAGGCTGACCGGCGGGCGTGCGGGGCTAGACGAGTCTATTGGCCCATCTGGGCGTAGGCGGTAGGTTCGAATGGGACGGGCGATGTTCTTAATTACCTGCTCGCCGATATCTTCAAAACGCGCGGCGTATTTTCCGCGTACTTCCTCGTAGACCTTGGCCGAGATGTAGATGCCGCCGGGCTCAGCCAGCGCTTCTAGCCGTGCCGCAATGTTGACGCCATCACCATAGAGATCGTTGTTTTCGACGATGATGTCGCCGAGATTGATGCCGATGCGGAGAATGATGCGGCGCTCCTCGGGGAGGCTGCGGTTGTCCTCGGCAAATCGCTTTTGCATTTCGACTGCACACGAGACAGCATCGACCGCACTGGCGAATTCGACGAGCACGCCGTCGCCCATCACCTTGATTATCCGGCCGTTATGCTCATTGACAAGCGGGCTGACAATCTCGCGGCGCCGTCCCTTGAGGGCTGCTAGCGTGCCCGCCTCGTCCTGTTCCATTAGTCGGCTGTAGCCGACCACATCTGCGGCCAGGATTGCGGCAAGGCGGCGTTGGACCCGAACCTCGGCCATGGATAGCAGAAGCTCTCCAAATAAGTGATCGTTCCAGTGTATTGACGCGCTGCACCAAAGTCTATCACTCCCCAGGACCGCTTTGGGTCAATCGCGTCGATTTAGAAGCTTCGGCTCTGTGTCCGGTTAGCAGGCAATTCCAGACATGGCGGTTAGCTATTTTTCGCTACGCGCTTATAAGTCTACGCCCTAGCTAGGTTGGCCGGCCCCACAAGCCTGTGCAAGAATGCGAGAAACGAGCCGTGCTAGACCAGACTCCGAGGGTCGGCGCCGTTGAACCTGATCCGCTCGCCGAAAAGGCCAGGTTGCGGATGCTCAAATAAAGGGAAAACACCGGGTGGAACACTTTGGATAGGGGCAACTTTGGGGGCAACTGCCTAACGCGCCGAACGGGAACTTAAGCATTCATTGGGGTTTACTGGCATAGTTCGGTAGTCCTCTGCCCACCAGTTTTTCAACATATTGAAAAT
>VAZZ01000030.1:5877-10494 GCA_005884715.1 Alphaproteobacteria bacterium
GACTCCTTCTTGAGCCCCAGTAGAGACGCCTCCTGAGCCGTTACCGTCGAGACGCTGATCGTTCCCTCGCCGCTTTCGACATCGATGCCGTAACGCGATTTGAGCAGAGCATAGAAGGACTGGGTGCCGAAGAGATCATCGGCGGCGAGGCCCGGAACGATGACCGCCGGCAGATGGGTCGTCTCGACGCAGAAGGGCAGGTCGTTCACGGTGCGCAAGCGTCTTATGACGATCAGTGCATCACCGGCCTTGATATCGAGCCGTTCGGCGACGCGCGCATTGGCTTCCTGCTGCTCGAAGAACAGCAGCCGGTTGCCCGGTATGCCACCGCAATCGCGCACGATCTGCGAAATGCCCTGCGAAAACATCCGGCTGATCAGCGGCCGCTTGATGACCGGAACCGGGATATAGGTGCCGCTGGTGCCGCGCCGTTCAATGAGACCTTTGAGGGCGAGCCGGTCGATCGCCTTGCGCATGGTCATGCGGCTGATGCCGAAGCGTTCTGAAAGCTCGCGCTCGGAAGGAATGCGGTCGCCGGCGGCATAATCCGGCCCCTCGATCATTTCGAGGATGTGCTGCTGGGCTTTCTCATAGACCCTGATCGCCAACGCTGGCTCATCATCTGACTTGCTCATCTTCCGTCCTCTTCGCAGATGCAGCGCACTGGTCTAGCGCCGAATTTCATTCTCCAGCACCGCAATTTCCTGGCGATCCGCAGTTTTGGTGCCTTCATACTTTGCGACATGCATGTATACCAATCTATACGATGATTCTCACCAGATGATCGCATTTCTGTTGCATTGCAGCAAATATTCTCGAATTAAAGCCAAAAACGCGGAATGCTCTTGACGTCGGTATACTATACCAAATAGCCTGTTGGTATATATACAAATGGTGGAGAGACGGAATTCCGATGGCTATTGATGTGGATAAGAAGGCAATTGTCGATGGTTTGGCCGTTTCGGCGAAGGTGATGCACAAGGCCGCCGAGCTCGGCGAGATACTCGCCGACAAGGTGGACCGGATCTATCTGGTCGGTTGCGGCGCGCCCAACCGGATCATGCTCGGCCTCGAATACTGGATCCAGCATCTGAGCCCCTCCCTCGAAGTCCGCCGCTATTTCCCCGCCGAATTCATCGCCCAGTCACCGGCAAAGCTCGACAAGCGCACCATCGTCCTCCTCGGCTCGAAGTCGGGCACCACGCCGGAAACGGTGGCCGCCGCGCAGTTCCTGAAGGACAAGCCCTGCATCACCATCGGCGTCACCCAGACGGAGGATCTGGCGCTCGCCAAGGCCGTCCAGCACCCCTTCCTGATGGGCGAGACGAATGAAGCCCATACCGGCATGTTCATGATCATGCAGGCCTTTGTCGGCGGGCTTCTCGCCGGCAAAGACAAATGGCCGCTCAAGGCGAAGCTCATCAAGTCGCTCGCCAACCTGCCCGAGGCCATGGCCGATACGCAGGCCAGCAACGACCGGCGCGCCGCCGAGGAAGCGCGCCTCTACAAGGATGACCGCATTGTCTACGAAGTCGCCTCCGGTCCGATGTTCAACACGGCCTATGTGTTCGGCGTCTGCATCCTCATGGAAATGCAGTGGATGCACAGCTATCCGATCGAGGCGGCGGAATTCTTCCACGGCCCCTTTGAGATCGTCGACCAGAACACGCCAATGGTGCTCATGCTGGGCGAGGATCCAAGCCGACCGCTGATGGAGCGCGTCGTGCGCTTCTGCAAGAAATACACCGAACGCCTGGTGATCTACGATTCCAAGGACTTCGAGATGAAGGGCATCGATCCTGCCATCCGCGCGATCGTGGCGCCCTATATTCTTGAAGCTGCGCTGGTGCGCATCGCGCATCGCCTCGCCGTCTGGCACAACCAGCCCCTCTCCACCCGGCGCTACATGTGGAAGACGGAATACTGAGAATGGTCCGCGTTCTCGGCATCGGCGACAACACCGTCGACATCTATGTCGATCAGGATGTCCAGTTTCCGGGCGGAAATGCGGTCAATGTCGCGGTGATGATGAAGCGCCTCGGTGCCGAAGCAAGCTATCTCGGCTGCATCGGTACCGACTTCCTGGGCGCCCTGATCAAGGATGCGCTTGCCGCCGAAGGGATCGATACCAGCCATATGCGGGTGATCGCGGGGCCGAATTCCTGGTCGCGTATCCGTCATAGAGGCCAGGACCGGGTGTTCGACGGCAGCCATCCCAATTTCCGCAATGACTATCGTCTCGCGATTGAGGATTTCCACTTCATCGCCGCGCATGATCTCGCTCATTCAAGCGTTTACAGCCGCCTTGAAGATGAGCTCGCGCGTATCCGCAATGCCGCCTCGATGCTCTCCTTCGACTATTCGAGCGAATATACGAACGATTATATCGCGCGCACCGCGCCCCATCTCGATATCGCCTTTCTCTCCGACGCCCATGGCAGTGCCGATCAATGCGTTGCGCTCGCTCGCCAGGTTGCGTCGCATGGTCCACGCATTGTCATCATAACGCGCGGCGGCAAGGGCGCGCTCGCCTTGCAAGCGAACACGTCGACACGCTGGGCGCCGGTGACGGTTTCATTGCCGCCTTTCTGCTGGCGACACTGAAAGGCGAAGCCATCGAGGCGGCGCTCAACAGAGGGGCCGAATATGCCGCGCATGTGTGCACCTATCGCGGCGCCTTTGGCTACGAAACTCCAATAAGACCCGGTCAACCGGGCCTCGTCCATCCCGCTCCAACTTCAGAGTCAGAGAGGAAATCACGATGAAACCGACAAAAATCGCTTCCGCCTTGCTGGCCTCGGCCTTGGCACTTGCCGCCCTGTCGGCCCAGGCCTTTGCCGAAACCACGATCAACTTCCTGCATAAATGGCCCGAGCCGCAGAACATGGCCTATTTCGAAAAGGCGGTGAAGGAATTCGAAGCCACCCATCCCGACATCAAGATCAAGATGGAAGCGGTGGCTGATGAACCCTACAAAGACAAGATCCGCGTGCTCATGGCGTCCGATCAGGTGCCGGATGTGTATTTTTCCTGGTCCGGCGAATTCGGCAAGAAATTCGCCCGTGGCGGGCGCGCGCTCGACATCACCGATACCGTCTATGGCAGCGACTGGAAGAGCGTTTTCACGGAAGCCTCAATGGGGCCGTTCAAATACAAGGACAAGCTCTATGGCGTGCCGATCAATGTCGATTCCAAATACATGCTCTACAACAAGAAGATCTTCGCCGATAACGGCATCACCGAGCCCAAGAGCTTTGCCGAATTCCTCGCCGCCTGCAAGAAGCTGAAAAAAGCGGGCGTCACGCCGATCGCCTTCGGCAATCAGTATCCTTGGGCGGCGGCACATTATATCGGTGATCTGTTCGGCAAGCTGGTGCCGAATGCGACACGGCAGGCGGATTATGAGCTGAGTTCGGCCGCCGACGCGATCTATACCGATCCTGGCTATGTGCGGGGCCTGACTCAGTTCAAGGAACTGAACGATGCGGGTTATTTCAACCGCGGCTCGAATGCGCTCAGCCATGAGATCGCCCGCGGCGGCTTTGCAGCCGGCCGCACGGCGATGATGTATCTCGAACTCGTCGAATTCGGCCAGCTGAAAGGCACCAAGCTCGAGCAGGATGGCTGGGACTTCTTTGCGCTGCCGGGCTTTGCCGACGGCAAAGGCGATCAGGGCCTTCTCACCGGCGCACCCGACGGCTTCATGGTGTCGTCGAAATCCAAACATCCCAAAGAGGCGCTGGAATTCCTGAAATTCCTCACCTCACCTGCGCAAGGCGCCGATTATGTCAAGATGACCGGCATGACCAGCTCGGTCATCGGCTCCATCACCAAGGACACGGCCGATACAGCGACGCTCAAGGGCCTCGATCTCCTGAACAAGGCGTCCGGCCTCGCTTTGTGGATCGATACCGATATGGATGCGCGCTCGACGGAAGTGCTGCTCGCAGGCAGCCAGGCGATCCTCAATGGAACCGAAACGCCGGAACAGGTCATGGCGAAGGTGCGCGAAACAGCGCTGGCGGTGAAGAAAGAACGCGGCGAATAGGCAAAAAGCCAGGTAGGACATCGGCCATGACGGTAATCCCCCAGCGGCTGGTGCCCTACCTGTTCATCCTGCCGGCGATTGTCCTGCTCGTGGTCTTCGTCTATGGCCCGGCGATCGAGAATGTCATCTACAGCTTCTACGCCTGGAGCTCGATGTCACCCGACTGGCGCTTCGTCGGCTTCGGCAATTACGCCGAATTGTTCGGCAATCCGATCTTCTGGACGGCTCTCTTCAACAACATCGTCTATGCCGTCGTATCGGTCGTCTTCCAGGTCGCCTTCGCGCTGGGGCTGGCCGCCGTCTCGCAGGCCGGCGTCTTCGGTCCGCATCTCAGATCGTTCTTCCGCACCACCTTGTTCCTTCCTTCCATACTGCCGGTCACGGTGGTGGGACTCCTGTGGCAGCTCATCTACCAGCCGACCATCGGTCTCATCGACCAGTTGCTCTACAGCAGCGGACTTGAAAGTCTTTCCCATGTGTGGCTCGGCGAAGAGCAGACGGCGCTCATCGCGGTCGTCATGGTGTCGCAATGGCAATGGACCGGCTATATGATGGCGCTGTTCATGGTC
>VAZZ01000030.1:10653-12813 GCA_005884715.1 Alphaproteobacteria bacterium
AGTGAAGTGCTGGGCACTCATATGTACCGCTCCGCCTTCCGCGACGATGTGGTGGGCTATGCTTCCGCGGTCGCCACCGTCATCTTCTTCCTCACTATTTCGGTGGGCTATGTGCAACTCAGGCTGCAGCGGGACCATTGAAATGACCGCTGTCGTCCTTACGCCGCGCCGTACCGGATTGACGCCGTCCTATGCCATCTTCCTGATCCTGTTCTGGCTCCTCGCCGGTGCTTCGGTCTACCCGTTGTTCTGGCTGTTCCTTAACTCGCTCAAATCCTCAGCTGAAATGTTCGGAGGCGCCTGGGCCCTGCCTGAGGAGTGGCGCTGGAGCAACTACACCGCCGCCTGGGACGCCGGCATCTCGCAATATCTCGTCTCCAGCATCATCGTCACCGTTGCTTCCACCATTCTCGTCGTATTCCTCTCGTCTGCTGCTGCTTTCGCGCTCGTCGTCCTCAAATTCCGCGGCAAGATGCTCATCTATGCGGCGATTCTCGGCGGCCTCATCCTGCCGCCGGAGGTCTCATTGTTCCCATTGTTCAAGACGCTGAACACGCTCGGCATTTACAATACCTATTTCGCGCTCATCATACCCTATGTCGCCTTCGGCATACCGTTCACCACTTTCCTTATCCGCTCCTACATGGTGACGATCCCCCACGAGCTGAATGAGGCCTCCATCATGGACGGGGCAGGGCCGGTCTGGACTTTCCTGCATGTCTATCTGCCGCTGTGCCGTCCCATCCTGGCCTCTGCCGCTCTCATCGAAGCAATGCGGGTGTGGAACGAATTCATCTTCGCGCTCACCTTTGTCGAAAGTGAAAGCGTCAAGACCATCACAATCGGTATGATGAGCTTTGCCAATGCATTGCGCCGCGATTGGGCGGTGCTCATGGCGGGACTCGCGATCTCGATCATCCCGATCCTCGCCACTTTCCTTGTCATGCAGCGGCAATTTATCGGCGGCCTTACCCAGGGGGCCATCAAATGAGGATAGTGCGTTGAGCGAACTGGTCATGCGCGGCATCAGCAAATCCTTCAGCGGGATCGACGTACTGAAGGACATCGACCTTGCGGTCAGGGATCGCGAATTCGTCGTGCTGGTGGGCCCGTCGGGCTGCGGCAAATCCACTTTGCTGCGCATCATGGCCGGGCTCGAAGACATGAGCGAGGGCGACCTCCTGATCGACGGCTTGCGCATGAACGACGTACCGGCTGCCCAGCGCGGACTTGCCATGGTGTTCCAGTCCTATGCGCTCTATCCGCATATGACGGTCGCCGAAAACATGTCGGTAGGCTTGCGTATCGCCGGCACGCCAAAGGACGTCATTGCCGCCAAGGTCGGCGAAGCAGCGCGTATCCTGCAGCTCGAGACATTGCTGGACCGCCTGCCGAAGCAACTTTCCGGCGGCCAGCGCCAGCGTGTCGCCATCGGGCGCGCTATCGTGCGCAAACCGAAAGTCTTCCTGTTCGATGAGCCGCTCTCCAACCTCGACGCGGCGTTGCGTCTGCAGATGCGCCTTGAACTTGCCAGGCTGCGGCGTCAGCTCGATGCAACGATGATCTATGTAACCCATGATCAGGTCGAGGCGATGACGCTTGCCGACAAGATCGTCGTCATGAATGCCGGCCGAATTGAACAAACCGGCTCACCGCTCGAGCTTTACAATCATCCGCGCAATCTCTTCGTTGCGGGCTTTCTCGGCAGTCCGAAGATGAACTTCCTCGCCGGCAAGGTGAGATCCCGGACCGCCAACAGGACCGTCATCGATCTCACTGTCGGCGGCACGCTTGCTGTTGCCGGCGCGCTGCCGGGATTATCCGCAGGGGACAAGATAACACTCGGCATCCGCCCGGAGAATCTCGCGACCGGGCCTGCTCCAAAGTCGTATGCCTCGATCACCGGCAAGGCGCTGGTGGTCGAAAGGCTCGGGAGTGAAACCATTGCTTATCTGGGGCTCGCCGACGGCACGCAGCTGACGGTCAAGATGAATGGAGGAGTGACTGTCAATCCGGGCGATGATATGTCGGCCGGCCTTGCCCCTGAGGCCGTTACTCTGTTCGGGCCGGATGGCTTGGCCCTGCGGCCCGCCCGTGATTAATTAGTATGATGCAAGGAAAGACTGACAATATGCTCAATTTCGACGCTGAGCGATTCCT
>VAZZ01000274.1:0-1063 GCA_005884715.1 Alphaproteobacteria bacterium
CACGGCGCAGTTCAATGCCATGACGAGCGAGGATACGTGTCTGCTCGGCCAGATTGCGCCGCAGGGGCATGGGCGTCAGACGGCCCGCAGCGCCCTCGAAATCACGGCGATGCAGCAGCGTGTTCTTGATCAGTGCCGAGCGAAGCCTTCCCGAGATGTTGTCGAAACGCTGGCGCGCCAAAGCGAGAATGTCGTCCGGGCGCGGCAGGGCGCGCGCCGCGGCGCGTATGCGGGTACGCCTTTCCGCCATCAACCGCCTGAGGCCACGGTCGTGACGCGCCGCGAGCGAGGCGATCTGGCTCACAAGATCGGCGCGCACCGGGACGGCGCGTTCGGCGGCGGCCGTCGGTGTCGGCGCCCGCTCATCGGCCACATGATCGATGAGAGTCCAGTCGGTCTCGTGACCGACGGCCGAGATCAAGGGGATGATGCTTTCCGCCACCGCGCGCACGACGATTTCCTCATTAAAGCTCCATAGATCCTCGAGGCTGCCGCCGCCCCTGGCCACGATGAGGAGATCGGGCCGCAGCGCCATTGCATTGAAACCGCGTATGGCGGCCGCAACTTCTGCGGCCGAGGTCTCGCCCTGCACCCTGACCGGCCAGACCATCACATGGCGGGGGAAGCGATCACTGAGCCGGTGCAGGATGTCGCGAATGACCGCCCCCGTCGGCGACGTCACGACGCCGATGACCCGCGGCAGAAAGGGCAAGGCTTTCTTGCGGGCCGCATCGAACAGGCCTTCGGCGGCGAACATGCGCCGGCGCTCGTCGAGCAACGCCATCAGCGCGCCGGCGCCGGCCGGTTCGAGATTTTCGACGATGATCTGATAGGACGACTTGCCCGGATAGGAGGTGATTTTGCCCGTTGCGATCACCTCCAGGCCCTCCTGAAGCCTGGACCGCAGCCGGTTGAAGCTACTGCGCCAAACCACCCCGTCGAGGCGGGCGCCCTGATCCTTGAGGCAGAAATAGCAATGGCCGGAAGAATGCGCGCCGCGAAAACCCGAGATTTCACCTCGCACCCGCACATGACCGAAGGTGTCTTCAAGCGAGCGCTTGAG
>VAZZ01000274.1:1155-2477 GCA_005884715.1 Alphaproteobacteria bacterium
CGCGCTGTCAATCGGCAGTTTGTCCTTACCGACAGGGCACCGATTCGCCCGTATAGGTCACATACATGCCGGTGTCCGGATCAAAGGTCCGGTACCTGCCCGAGCAATAAGCCACCCATTCCTCGGTTCCGACCGCCGGATGCACACCGACAACGACATGTGCGCGCCGCGGCACCACATAGGCGACGCGTTCGCTGTTCATGCAGCGTGTATAGGCGTCATCATAAGCATCGCGATAGCGTTCATCGGCGCCCGCACCACCCGTAAAGACGGCGTCAAGCGTGCCGATCAGCACGCCATCGATCAGGCCGCGACGCGGCGCTTCGCTTGCTGCTACGTCGCGCGCGTAGGCTGAGCAGGACGCTGGGCCTGCATTTGCAGCCGAAGATGAGAAAACAGCGGTCAGCGCAATCAGCGCCGCCGCGCCGAGGAGAGGCTTGACCAAAGGTCGCTTGAACATGAGTTCCTCCTATTTCTATGCACCACCGCCCCTTCTGAGGTAACGGTTCGCGTTTCCTCCTGTTCCGCAAAATTAATGTTTGCGCCATCGTTGAATCTCGCCATAGGACTTCCACAAGGATGCCGCAATGACGCCACTCAATGTTCTTCTGATCGGGTCCGGTGGGCGCGAGCACGCGCTCGCCCGGGCCATTGCCGCAAGCCCGCTGCTCGGCGCTTTTTATTGCGCGCCCGGAAATCCGGGCATCGCCGAGTCATCAGGCGGTGATCTCGTTCTGTCGCATGCATTCGATCGGCTTCATCGTCGTGGGGCCGGAAGCGCCTCTGGTTGCGGGCATTGCGGATGATCTTCAGGCAACAGGTTTCAAGGTATTCGGTCCCTCCAAGGCTGCCGCCCGGCTCGAAGGCTCGAAAGGTTTCACCAAGGATTTCTGCGCCGAGTTCCATATTCCGACCAGCGCCTATGGCCGGTTCACAGAGCGAGCGAGAGCGATCGCCTATGTGAGGGCAAAGGGCGCTCCCATCGTCATCAAGGCCGACGGGCTTGCCGCCGGAAAGGGCGTCACCGTCGCCATGACTGTGGATGAGGCCCAGGCGGCGATCGATGACATCTTCGCTGGCCAGTTCGGCACCGCCGAATGCGTGATCGAGGAATTCCTTGACGGTGAGGAAGCGAGCTTCTTCGCTCTGTGCGATGGAAAGCATGCCGTGCCGCTAGCCGCGGCACAGGATCACAAACGCGTTGGCGATGGCGACACTGGCCCCAATACCGGCGGCATGGGCGCCTATTCGCCGGCCCCCGTCGTGACGGACGCGATAGCTGAACGCGTCATGGCGGAGATCATACAACCGACGGTCGCCGG
>VAZZ01000275.1 GCA_005884715.1 Alphaproteobacteria bacterium
CAAGCAGTCCTGGGCCTTCAATCCGGATCTGCCGAAGCAGGCTTTCGACCAGGAGAAGGCCAGGAAGCTGCTCGACGACGCTGGCTGGAAGCCGGGCGCCGACGGCGTACGCGAGAAGGATGGCAAGCGGCTCGAATTCCTCAACTCGACCACCGCGGGCAATCATGTGCGCGAGCAGGCCCAGCAGTTGCTGCAGCAGACCTGGGGCGACATCGGCGCCAAGATGTCGATCAAGAACCTGCCGCCGGCGGTGATGTGGGGCGATTACTGGAATCTTTCCCAATTCGACACGACGATGGTCGGCATCGACTTCATGGTCGGGCCTGATCCGGACGCGACCCAGTATTTCGCCTCGACCGGCATCGTCGCCAAGGGCGGCGCCGGCAACAACACCACCCAATACGCCAATCCGGACGTGGACAAGCTCCTGGCCGAGGGCGCGGCGACGGTCGATGTCGAGAAGCGCAGGGCTGCTTACATGAAAATGCAGGAACTGACGCGTAAGGACTTGCCCTTCCTGCCGATCTTCCAGTACGCCATGGTGCAGGGCGTCAAGGGCAAGCTCGAAGGCTTCACACCGAACGTCAATGTTCAGGAGAATTGCTGGAACGCCAGCACCTGGTTCTGGGCGAGCTGAGTATTACGCGTCTCGACCGTGCCGCGGGCTCAAGGCGGAGTTGCCCCAGCCCGCGGCCCGGTCTGATGGAGAATGCCGATGGCCAACTTCCTGCTCGGCCGCCTGCTGCAGAGTCTCGTGCTGCTGTTCATCGTTTCG
Source organism: Alphaproteobacteria bacterium (assembly GCA_005884715.1). Taxonomy (GTDB): domain Bacteria; phylum Pseudomonadota; class Alphaproteobacteria; order Rhizobiales; family Aestuariivirgaceae; genus Taklimakanibacter. Next base: position 776 of record VAZZ01000275.1, read on the forward strand.
ATCATCGGCTTTGCCGTGCTGCACCTGGCGCCGGGCGGGCCGCTCAGCCAGTTTGCGCTGGTGCCGGGCCTCAGCAAGGAGGATCTCGCCCGGATCGCGCATGAGATGGGCCTCGATCGGCCGTTGCCGGTTCAATACTGGGAGTGGCTGACGCGGCTGCTCGGCGGCGACTGGGGCCATTCCTACCGCGACAACCAGCCGGTGCTCGCCGTGATCGGCGGGCGGCTGTCGGCGACGCTCGAGCTCATGGGTGCCGCCATCCTCATCTCTGTCGTGGTCGGGGTCTGGATCGGGGTGATGGGTGCCATCCGCAGCTATTCGATCTTCGACATGCTGGCGACGGTCGGCGCCATGGTGGCGCTGTCGATCCCGACCTTCTGGTTCGGCCTGATCGTCATCTATGCCTTCTCCGTCCATCTCGGCTGGCTGCCACCCGGCAATCGCACGACCGTCGGCAGCGAGAGCACGTTCCTCGATTATTTGCACCATCTGATCGCACCGGCGATGGTGCTGGCACTGGTCGAGGTGGCTATCTGGAGCCGCTACATGCGCGCCTCCATGCTCGACGTGATCAATCAGGATTACATCCGCACCGCGCGCGCCAAGGGCCTGCCGGAACGCACCGTGCTCTGGCACCATGCGCTGCGCAATGCATTGCTGCCGATGATCGCGCTCGCGGGCGTCGAGATCCCGACGCTCCTCGGCGGCGCGCTGGTCACCGAGACAGTGTTCACCTGGCCAGGCATGGGGCGTCTCCTGCTCGACTCGCTCGGCTACCGCGACTACCCGGTGGTGATGGGGATTCTCATGTTCTCGGCCCTGTTGGCACTCCTCGGCAATCTGTTCGCCGACATCTTTGCCGCGGTGGCTGATCCGCGCATCCGGCTGACTTGAGGCAGTCCATGTCGAGCGCTGCTGCCATCGAATCCGTTGAGACCGCCCGCACGGTGAAACCAGGCAGCCGCGCCTGGCGTCGTTTCTGCCGGCACCGCCTCGCTCTGTTCGGGATTGCGGCCATCGTGCTGATGGTGCTGGCAAGCGTGGTCGGGCCATGGCTGATCCCGTTCGATCAGCTCAAGATCGACATCCGCCACCGCTTTGCGCCGCCGCCCTGGGAGGGGCATTTGTTCGGCACCGACATGCTCGGCCGCGATCTCCTGGTCCGGCTGCTGATGGCGGGCCGCATCTCGCTCTCCATCGGCTTCCTGGCGATGATCGTCAGCACCGCCTTCGGCACCTTCATTGGGGTCACCGCCGGCTATTATGGTGGTGCCATTCGCGTCGCACTGATGCGCTTCGTCGATGCTATGCTGTGCTTCCCCTCGATTTTCCTGCTGCTGATCCTCGCAGCTTTCATCCAGCCGAGTGTGGCGACGATCACGCTCATCATTGCGGCGACGAGCTGGATGGAGGTGGCGCGTGTCGTCGAAGGACAAGTCCGTTCGCTGCGCGAACGCGACTTCATCCTGGCCGCCGAGATGATCGGCGCGCCCGGGCGCTATGTCATGCTGCGCGAGCTTCTGCCCAATGCCATCGGGCCGATCGTCGTGGCGGCGACGCTGACCGTCGCCAGGGCGGTTCTGATGGAGGCCTATGTGAGCTTCCTCGGTTACGGCATCCAGGCGCCGATGGCGAGCTGGGGCAACATGCTGAATAACGCGCAGCAATATCTGGGCTCCGCACCCTGGCTCGCGATCTTCCCCGGCCTCATGATCACGCTCTCGGTCGCGAGCTTCAATTTCGTCGGCGATGGCCTGCGCGATGCGCTCGACGCGCGCCTGGATCTGAGGTGAGGCGCCAGATGTCAACGGGCGACATCGTGCTTGAAGTGGAAAACCTCTCGGTGACCTTTGCCACCGAAAGCGGTCCTCTCCAGGCCGTGCGCGACGTTTCGTTTACGCTGCGCGCCGGCGAAACTCTGGCGCTGGTCGGCGAATCGGGCTCCGGCAAGAGCGTCACCAGCCTTGCCATCATGCGCCTCACGCCACCGGCGCCCTTGGTCACACTCGCCGGCAGCGTGCTCTTCACTGGTGCTGACGGTGAGCGACGCGACCTCCTGGCGCTCGATCTCGATGGCATGCGCGCCGTGCGCGGCAATGAGATCTCGATGATCTTTCAGGAGCCGATGACCTCGCTCAATCCCGTGCATCGGATCGGCGACCAGATTGCCGAGGCGATCACCTTCCATGAGCGGGTGAGCAACAGGGTAGCCTTGGCACGCGCCGCCGAGCTCCTCGACAAGGTCGGCATCCCCGATGCGCGGCGCAGACTCTCCGCCTATCCCCATCATCTTTCCGGCGGCATGCGCCAGCGCGTGATGATTGCCATGGCGCTTGCCTGCAATCCGCGTGTGCTGATTGCCGACGAGCCGACGACGGCGCTCGACGTGACCGTGCAGGCGCAGATCCTGGAGCTGATGAAAGAGCTGCAGCAGGCGACCGGCATGGCGGTGATCTTCGTCACCCACAATCTGGGCGTCGTGGCCGAGGTCGCCGACCGGGTCATGGTGATGTATGCCGGCGCGATCGTGGAGAAAGGCGGCGTCGTGCCGGTGATGACCCGGCCGCTCATGCCATATACGCAGGGTCTGCTCCACTCTGTGCCGCGGCTCGATCCTGAGTCTCTCGGGCGTGATACGCTGGAAGCGATCCCGGGTAGCGTGCCGGATCCTTTGAGCCTGCCGCCGGGTTGCAGCTTTGCGCCCCGCTGCCGCCATGTGAGACCCGCTTGCGAAGCGGCGGTGCCCGCACTTGAAGCGGCCGATGATGGCCATGACGTGCGCTGCCGCCGCTGGCGCAAGCTCGCGGAGGCCGGCGCATGAGCGTTGAGATGGCTCCCGCCGCAACCGCTCCGGAGATCCCGCTGGTCGAGGTGCGTGAGCTTCGCCAGTGGTTCCCCGTCGGCGGCGGTCTGTTGCGCAAGCACGACATGCTGCGCGCTGTGGACGATGTCTCCTTCACGATCGCGAAAGGCGAGGTTCTGGGGCTGGTGGGCGAATCGGGCTCCGGCAAGAGCACGCTGGGGCGCGCGATCCTGCGCATGACCCAACCGACAGGCGGACAGATCCTGTTCGACGGCCGCGACCTGACGAAACTTGGCCGGCGCGCGCTGCGGCCGCTGCGGCCGCGCATGCAGTTCATCTTTCAGGACCCCTTCGCCTCGCTCAATCCGCGCATGACGGTGCGCCAGATCGTCGGAGCACCCCTCGTGATCCAGCGGCCGGAGCTTAACGCTGCGGCGCGCGATGCCCGCATCGCCGAGGTATTGGGGACCGTGGGGCTATCGATGCAATATGCCGGGCGCTATCCGCACGAATTCTCCGGCGGCCAGCGCCAGCGTATCGGCATTGCCCGTGCCCTGATCCTGGAGCCGGGCTTCCTGGTTGCCGACGAGCCTGTCTCGGCGCTCGACGTCTCGATCCAGGCGCAGATCGTCAACCTGCTGATCGAGGTGCGCAGGAAGCTCGGTGTCGCCATGCTGTTCATCAGCCATGACCTGGCGGTGGTGGGCCACCTGTGCGACCGCGTCGCCGTGATGTATTTGGGGCGCATCGTCGAGATCGCCCCGACACGAGCGCTGTTCCGCCAGCCGCGCCACCCCTATACCGAAGCTTTGTTCTCCGCTGTCCCGGTTCCTGACCCGACTATTCGGCGCGATCGCATCATTCTCAGGGGCGACGTCCCGAGCCCGCTCAAGCCGCCCTCAGGCTGCGCCTTCCGCGGCCGCTGCCGGTACGCGCTTCCCGAATGTGCGGCCGCTATACCATTGCTGCGCCAGGTGGAAGGCGGTCACTGGAAGCGCTGCATCCGTGATGATCTGGTGCTTGGCCGGCCGGGCAAACGCGGCGCCGTGGAGGAGATGTGAGATGGACCTCAAGTTGCAGACACTTGCGGTGATCGGGAATGGGATCATCGGTCATGGGATCACAGAAGTTTTTTCATCCTCTGGGACCCAAACCATTCTGATAGGCCGCAATGAAGCAAGTCTTATGAAGGCGCTCTCTCGCATCAAGACAAGCCTTGACGAATTCTCGCGCAGGGGATTGATAGAGCAAAGGAGCGTTGAAGCAGCCATCGCGCGCATCCGCATCAGCACCCAATTGGACGATGCGGCTGGCGCCGAGCTGGTCATAGAGGCTGTGCCGGAGGAAATGGAACTCAAGGTTTCGATTTTCGAACGCCTCGATCGGATCACCAGGCCTGAAGCCGTTCTGGCATCATCGAGCGGACATCCTGCCAGTGAATTGTCGGTGCGCGTCAAGAATAAGGACCGCGTGATCGCTACGCACTTCTGGTATCCACCGCAACTTCTGCCCCTCGTTGAGGTATGCGGATCTCCCGAGACGTCGCCCGACGTGATTGGCTGGACATGCGCCCGGCTGCGTGAGGCAGGCAAGGAGCCGGTCGTGATCGACCGTGAAATGCCGGGCTTCATTGGCAATCGCATTCAATTCGCAATTCTGCGCGAGGCATGGTCGCTCTGGGCATCGGGAGCTGCTTCCGCTGAGGCGATCGACGCCGTGGTGAAGAACAGCATCGGTCGGCGTCTGGGCATTACGGGTCCGATCGAGTCGGCGGATTTGGGTGGACTGGATACGATGTTTCGATTTGCCGAATTCCTGCAGCCGACCCTCGACACATCCTCTTCACCACCTTCCGTTGTGGGCGAGCGCAGGTGTTCTGCAGATCCCCACATTCATGGACGTAGCAATGTCGAGTGGTCCGAACTTTCGGCCGCACGCAAGGAAGAGCTCTTTCGTTGGCTTGCGCGTGACCGCGACCGCAACACGGCCTGAACGATCTTGAGTTGCTCCTCCAAGGGAAGCAGCGGCCAGGCGCTTCTCAGCTGCAGAGCTTCATCACCACTTCCTGCACGATTTGGCTGCCCTCCGGCGTTGCTTGTCAGCGTGACGCCGCCCTTCTCCATCCGGCGCAGGGCCATATCGTCGCTCATTTTGCTTGGCGATCCGCCGGCGTCGGCGACCACCTGCACCTCGTAACCGTCACGGACGAGACTCAGCGCCGGAAAGACCGTGCACACATCGTTGGTGACGCCGGCGATGATGAGCTTCTTGCGCCCGCTCGCCTTGACGGCCGCCGCGAAGGTCTCGTCTTCCATGGCGTTGACGATGCCGAGGCGCTTGATGCGAGCGGCGAACCCGGCCGGCAGGATGGATCGAAGCTCGCTCAGCAGTGGCCCCTGCGCCTGTTCCTCTATGCTGGAGGTCAGCACGACCGGCAGCTTCAGGATGCGGGCGGTCTTGGCCAGCATCAGCGCGTTGCGTTTTATCTCCTCGAATGGGATGGATTGTACCCAGCTCATGGTGCCAACCTGATGGTCAATCAGCAGCATGGCGGCATTGTCGGCATTGAATCGCTCGTAAGCTATCATGATTCTTCTTTCAGGCGGACACCGCCGAGAAGCCGGCCTGGGGATGTGGCGGAAACGTCAAGGTGGGGTAATCGATGTAGCCCTGTGCGGCGCCGTCAAAGAAGCTATTGCGGTCTGCATCATTCATTGGCGCATTGGCCTTCAGCCGTGCGACGAAATCCGGATTGGCCAGAACCATCTGGCCGTAGGCTTCGAGATCCGCCAGCCCAGAAGCCACGTCGGAGCCGATCTGATCGCGCGGGCGGCCCGGCCGGTTCAGGATCAGCGGCTGCTTCCAGAGCTTGCGGATGTCGCTCAGAAGCGGCTCGTTGCCCTGATGCATGATGTGCACATAAGCGAGACCCAGCCTGTCGAACTCGCCGACCAGATAGCGGTAGAGATCCGGCCCTTCGACGCCTTCATCGATGCCCCACATCGTCGTGCCGGGAGACAGGCGGATAGCCGTCCTGTCCGCGCCGATCTCTTCTGCAATGGCGGCGGCCACCTCGATGGCGAAGCGCGCACGGATGGCAGGCCACGCCACGCCGTCACCGAGACACGTTTGCTGCCGGCGAAAACGCAGCGCTTCATCGAGTTCTTGAGTCAGTGCTTGAATCAGTCTTGACGCATTCGGCGGGAGGCTTCGTTTAATGCTTGGGATGAAATGCCATACCGCGGAGATTATTGCCCGACCTGGCGCCGCATGATTGCGCGCCGGCAAAGGAAGTGCTGCATTGGGCAGCTAAACAACTTGTTGGAGCGTGATGGTGCGCAGAAACCTTTGGCACGCGACAATTGTCGCGTTCTGTTTCATTTGCTTTGGCCTCATTTTTCTAAGGTCTGCCACTGCTCAGATTCGCGAGCTGCAGCTTCTCGCCGCCACTTCCTATGGCGCCGATCAGGGCGTCTTCGTTCAGGCAGAAGACGGAACTATCCTGGTCGCACAGCAAGAATCCCGTCCTGTTCATCCAGCCTCCGTGACCAAGGTGGCAACATCCATGGCTCTATTGGAACAGCTTGGACACGACTACCGGTTTGAAACGCAATTTTTGGCAGGCGGACCAGTGATAAACGGCAGTCTCAAAGGCGATCTGGTGGTGCGTGCAACCGGTGACCCTTCTTTCATCTTCGAAAACACTTTCTTTATGTTGCGCGAATTGCACGCCCAAGGACTGCGCGAGGTCAGGGGCGATCTAAGGGTAGAAGGAGCTTTATTGTTCAACTGGCAGGCCGATCCCACAGGTCAGCGTCTCAAGCGCGCGTTGCAGGGGCTCGACGGTGGCGAGGCTTGGGCAGCGATTGGCGAGCCGTCCTCGCAATTGAAGAAAGTTGCCCTGCAATTCATCGCCGGAGGGGTACAACAAACATCTGGTGAAGTTCTTATTGAGAACAGTTCTCCACCCCTAATCACGATCGTCAAGGCGCTCAACGGCTATTCGAACAATGTCTTTCACCTGCTTTCTGATCGCATCGGCGGCCCCCAAGCGGTTGAAGCGCTTGTGCGCAAACATTTGCCACCCGCTCTCCATTCGGAAATCACCATTACGAATGCTGCGGGTGCCGGTGAGTTGAATCGTCTTAGCCCTCGTGCAGCCGTCGCGATTTTGTGGGAGCTGCGCAAACAGCTGCTCTCTCACGGCAAGGACCTGCCCAGTGTGCTTCCGGTAAATGGCTTCGACGCTGGCACGCTTAACAATCGTCTCAGCGCGGATCCCTATCGCGGCTGCATTGTGGGAAAGACCGGCACCTTCGGTTCAGTCGGTGCTTCGGCCCTGGTAGGTGTTTTGCGCACAGCCAAGTACGGTCATGTCGCATTTGCCATGCTCAATAGTTGGTTGCCTGTTGCTGAAGCGAGGCGCCGGCAGGATGTGTTCCTGCGCGCTTTGATTGATGCCACCGATGCAAAACCATGGGACTATGTGGCCAACGAAAAGCCGATCTTTACGGAAGCTATAGTCAAGACCAGTAGCAACACTGTTCATTGACCCTCCTGCCCAAGGACGGATCGTGGCCATTGTCGATTGAGCATCATTCTCATGCTCCATTGGCCAGCGTCGGATCACTTTTGACCTGACGAGGCCCGGCGATCCTTAACAAGATCGCGGAGCCGACCCTTCCAGCCGATATGTGGCCTGAAATCGAAACCCTGATCACGATGTTCTCCGCCCTGCACGGCAGCCCACCATGCCACGGCGGCTCCGAGCGCCAGCGTGGCGGCAATCGCGAAAGCGAGGAGAAGCGCGAATCTCCGGGCCTTTTCCGCCGCCGCCTGCGCCCGACCGACGACTGTATCGACCCGAGCCTTCGCCTCTGGCTCCGGAATGCCGCTTTGGTGCATTACCAGCTTGCTGAGATAGGCACGATCGTCCGGTGAGACATCACCGGCAGGATTACGCATAAAGATACGTGTGACCTCGTTGCGCCGGCTCTCCGTTTCGGCCGGCGCGACGGTCGCAGGATTATCGGATCGCAAGAGAACATCGGCAAAATATGCCGTCGGTACAGTCGCAGTTTTGGCTGCGCCAGCAACGGTCAAGGCCGTAAGCGAGGCGCCAAGAATCACACCGAGCGCCCAAGTTAGCGCGCCATGCATCCCATCGCGCATTTCCCGCTCATGTTCACCAGTCGTATACCGGCGTATCAAGAGGCCTGTGAAATAGCCACCCGCCAAGAAACTGACAATAGTGACCACCAGAATCCAGAGCGACAGCACGATCGCAAAGGTGGCAGCTGACACGCTTTCGGGCGGATAAGGTGAAGTGATCGACAAGCCTATTCCGGTCCCAAAAGTAAACAGCACGAAGGAAATAGCCGAGGCCATCACCGCACCGGCAATGACAGCCGGCCAGTCTACATATGCGGTTCCCTCGGTATTCACGGTCGTCGATAGAACCGCCACCTCTGCTCCTCGGTCTAGATCGGTCATGATGACCTCCGCCTAACGCAAGCCGAGCAATGACAGGACTGCCATTATCACGACAATGAGTCCGATAAGATAAATGATCTGATTCATGGCGATGCCTCTTTTGTGAAGACACTCAGTCGCAAACGACCAAGCGGAAGCTAAGTTCCCTTGCGCCAGCAGCAACCAAGGTGGATCGTCCGCGTTGCAGCTTGCTCACGCAGGCAGGGGAATTTTGATCCGGGGCAGGCGCTCGCTGCGGGATGGCCATTAACAACAATCGCGCCAGAAACGGGGGTGTTTTGGGAACCCTTTGGCGAATTTCCGGGATTTTCCAGACCCTTTCTCCAACTTGAGCATCGGCGGCGATCATAGGCGTGCTTGCTGCCTGGCTTGTATTGGGCGGATAGCTCTTTTTGCCCGCGGTCCTGCCAGGAAACGGCACTCCGAGCGGCCGCACGGTGTGGACTTCTACGCCCGTGCCAACCGTAAATCCCCTGCCGAACAGGAAGCGGCTATTCGCCGAACTCGACCGTCGTCCTGAGCTTGAATCTGGCTGGCTTCAATTGGCTGGGCGGCGGAATCGACCCGCTTGCCAGGTTGCCGCCGCTAAGGAACCGAGGTGAGATGTGCAAGTTTCAATTAGCGAGCGCCATTATCCACAGGGAAGCCGCAGAATGGCGAAAAAAGTCGATTTAGAGCCGATCGCTCAAGAAGTGATTGATGAGGC
>VAZZ01000276.1 GCA_005884715.1 Alphaproteobacteria bacterium
TCATCGATTTGAGCGCCGGCGGATGCGAGGCTTGCAAATAGTAGCCCGAGCCCATGACGATCTGGAGGCCTGAGCCGGCGGAGATTTCGCGCAGCTTGCGGGGGTCACGGCCGATGCCGCGGCAAGTCGGATCGACCACGGTCCGTCCGCCGGCTTTTCTGAAAGGCGCGAGCTCGGCGATGGCGAGATGGTGATCATCGAGCGCGCAATTATGCAGATTGACGAAGGGGTCCATCCTGAGCTCGCCCAGGATGCCGGCATGGACCGGCTCGGAGCCGAGATGCGCGCGCTCCGGCTCTTTCGGCGGGTTCCACCAGCAGCGGCAGTCATTGACGAGATGCTCATGCATCAGCGTGACGCCCATCTGCTGAACCGGAATGGGCCCGTTCACCGTCATCACCAGGCCTGAGCCAATATGGGCTTGCGATAATTCCGTCATGGCGACCCCGTCAATTCGCGCGCCGCGTGCTGCTGGCCAAACGCGAAAAGACCTGCGCATTGAGCCAGACGGCGAGAAGGATGATGGCACCGGTCACGATCTGGGTGAAGAACGGCGACACATGGGCCAGGATCAGCCCGTTGCCGATCACGCCGATGGTGAGGGCGCCGAGCACGGTGCCGAAGATCGAGCCTCGCCCGCCCATCAGCGACGTGCCGCCCAGCACCACGGCGGCAATGACTTCGAGTTCGAAGCCGACCGCGGCATTGGAGCTGCCGGAGCCGAGACGCGCGGCGATGACGATGCCGGCTACAGCGGACGCGATGCCGGTCAGCACATAGACCCAGAGGATGATGCGCTTGGTCGAGATGCCAGACCGCCGGGCCGCCTCCTGATTGGCGCCGATGGCAGTGACATAGCGCCCGAAGCGTGTGCCCCAGAAGGTGATGAAGCCCAGGACCGCGACGAAAAGTGCGAGCCAGGTCGGCGCCGGCACGCCGAGGAACCAGCCGCGGCCGATGCTGACGAAGCCGAGATCGGTCGAGATCGGGATGGAGAAGCCTTCGGTCATCAGAAGCGCGATGCCGCGCAGCGCCGAGAGACCCGCCAGCGTGACGATAAAGGCCTGGATGCCCTGATAGGCGATGAACCAGCCTTGCGTCGCGCCGATCGCGGCACCGAGGAGGATGAGCCCGATGACAGCGAGTGGCCAGGGGACACCGGCCTGCAGCAGGATGGCGGCCGACGCATTGATGAGGGCGACGACGGATCCGACCGAGAGATCGATGCCCCCGGTGGTGATCACGAAAGTCATGGCGGTGGCGACGATCAGGATCGGCGCCGTCTGGCGGACGAGATTGAGGATATTGCCGGTCGAGAGGAAGACCGGGCTCGCGATCGAGAAGATCACCACCATGATGAGGAAAAAGCCGGCAATCGAGAGCAATTGCGCGTTGCTGGCGAAGAGGTCGGCCCGGCGCGATCCTTGCGGTCGGGAGGTATAGGCGTTCATGCCGGAGCTCCCTTGCCGTGGCCTTTGCCGACGATGAGGCTGACGAGATCGGTAAGGTCGGTTTCGGCGATGCTGCGTTCGGCCACCTTA
>VAZZ01000277.1 GCA_005884715.1 Alphaproteobacteria bacterium
CGGTGAGCGAACGCGGATTGGCCATGATCTGATCGGGCGTGCCCTGCGCCACGACTTCGCCGCCATGGACGCCTGCACCCGGGCCGATGTCGACGACAAAATCGGCGAGCCTAATGGCGTCCTCATCATGCTCAACCACGATCACGGTGTTGCCGATATCGCGCAGACGGATGAGCGTCTCCAGGAGCCTCGCATTGTCGCGCTGATGGAGCCCGATCGAAGGCTCGTCCAGCACATAGAGCACGCCGGTGAGGCCGGATCCGATCTGCGAGGCCAACCGGATGCGCTGGCTTTCGCCCCCCGACAGCGAGCCCGAGACCCGCGACATATTGAGATAATCGAGGCCCACATCGACCAGGAATTTCAGGCGGGCGCGGATCTCCTTCAGGATGCGGGCGGCAATCTCGCGATCTTTGGGCTTGAGCTTCGCCTCGAGTCGGCCGAACCAGTCATTGGCGGCACGGATCGACATTTCCGACACCTGGCCGATATGCAATTTGTCGATCTTGACCGCCAGCGCCTGCGGTTTGAGGCGATAGCCGCCGCAGGCATCGCAGGGATGATCGGATTGATAGCGTGACAGTTCCTCGCGCATCCATTGCGAGTCCGTCTCGCGCCAGCGCCGCTCGATATTGCCGATGACGCCCTCGAAGGCCTTCTTGGTCTTATAGGTGCGCAGCCCATCATCATAGACGAAAGTGATCTCGTCCTCGCCGGTGCCGAACAGGATGGCGTCGCGGGCTTTCTTCGGAAGCTCCTTCCACGCCGTCGTCATCGAGAATTTGTAGTATTTGGCCAGCGCCTCGAGGGTCTGGGTATAATAGGGCGAGGTATTGCCGGTTTTCGACCAGGGCAGGATGGCGCCGTCGCGCAGCGAGAGCGTGGGATCGGGTACCACGAGGTCGGGCTCGAAGCGCAGCTGCGTTCCGAGGCCGTCGCATTTGGGGCAGGCACCGAAGGGATTGTTGAAGGAGAACAAGCGCGGCTCGATCTCCTCGATGGTGAAGCCCGAGACCGGACAGGCGAATTTCTCCGAAAAGAGAATGCGCTCATGCGTCTCGTTCTTCGATTTGTTGGCGCTCTCTTCGGTCGTGCGCGATGGCGGCAGGGGCTTGTCGGCAAATTCGGCGATGGCGAGGCCTTCGGCGAGCTTCAGCGCCGTCTCGAAACTGTCGGCGAGGCGGGTCGCGATGTCGCCTTTCACCACGAGGCGGTCGACCACCACATCGATGTCATGCTTGAACTTCTTGTCGAGGGCCGGAGCGGAATCGATCTCGTAGAACTTGCCGTCGACCTTGACGCGCTGAAAGCCCTTCTTCTGGAGATCCGCCAGTTCCTTCCGGTATTCGCCCTTGCGTCCCCGTACGATCGGCGCCAGGAGATAGAGGCGCGTTCCCTCGGGCAATCCCATCACTCGGTCGACCATCTGGGTGACTGTCTGGCTCTCGATCGGAAGTCCGGTCGCGGGTGAATAGGCGACGCCGACGCGGGCAAACAGGAGCCGCAAATAATCGTAGATTTCGGTGACCGTGCCTACCGTCGAGCGCGGATTGCGGCTCGTCGTCTTCTGCTCGATGGAAATGGCGGGCGAAAGACCGTCGATCTGATCGATATCGGGCTTCTGCATCATCTCGAGGAACTGGCGCGCATAGGCCGAAAGGCTCTCGACATAGCGGCGCTGGCCTTCGGCATAGATCGTGTCGAAAGCGAGCGAGGATTTTCCCGACCCGGAAAGTCCGGTGAAGACGATCAGCCTGTCGCGTGGCAGCTCAAGCGAAATGTTCTTGAGATTGTGCTCACGCGCGCCTTGAATCGAGATGACTTTCTTGTGTTCGGCCATGGCGGTTGACTAGACCAAATAGTGAACGTGAGCAAGCTAGACAAGCGCGAGACCGGGAAAAACGGCTTTCCCGATCATCGCGCGGCACAATCCAGATATGCGATGCTGCACCCTTCAAGCGCCAGAACATGTCAGCAGCTTGACCGCTGTCCACAAGTGACGAGGCTTGAGCCAAAAGGCAGCTGAATGCCTTGCCTTCCATGAGGTTAGGTCAAAGCAGGCGCGCAGATTGTTGCGACGGGACATTGAATCAGATCGTTCTCGGCGTGAAGGACGTCGGTGACTTTTGCCGCCAGCCGCAAGAGAGGTCTCTTGTTCGGTGCTCTGCATCGGTCGACGGCCATGCGTTCGCCAATGTCGGCGACCCGAGAAAATGCAATATCAGTTTCCAGCCGCGCCTATCCCAAGCAGCCATGAGATAATCTCCCTTTTGCCTTGACATCGAGGGTGAGAGGACCAAAATAAAAATAATCATCGATCGTCAGATCGGTGACCTGATCACAACAGAAAAGGAGGGAGGCATGGATCCACCGGGCCATCTTTCCGACTGCGGCAGGTCTCGCAGTCACGGTTCTGACAGCGCGCTGCAGCGTTAATCGACGCTGATCAAACCGCCAATCACATATTCCTTAGTCACGCGAGGGCGAGTGACCTTAGCGGGTCATCTCAGAGCCTCGAAAATTCCCGGTATAATTACCGGATTGGACTTCGAAAAATCTCGAATGATCGAGTGCCCCGCCGACGCATAGCGCGGCGGGGCTTTGATTCAGCTCTTCAGGAATCTCCTACGCATCTGCGACAGCGCATTCGCATCCGCATCGAAGCCCTGAATTACTTAGCGGTGATGCATTGCGCGGTCATCTTTCAATGTGAAATGTAGTCGAGACGTAATTCTCATCTTCCTGGGCATTGCGCTCGAAAGAGAGAAAGTCCCAATAGCCGCAATTGTCCTTGCCGGGGAAATCGCGGCACGGCCAGGGCCGTGCCTCATAAATGGTGCAGCGGCGCGCCTCGGTGTCGAAGAACTGACAGATGCGGCCGAAATGCTTGTCCTTCTTGCGCCGCATGACGCGCTTGTAGCCATGGGAGGACTTGAAGAACTTCTTCTCCGCTTTGTCGAGCGGCATGTTGAAGTGCCTGGCGATCCGGGCCGCATCGCGATCCTTCACTTCGATGACCGGATAGGAGCAGCAATAACCGGGGCATTTCAGGCAGTCATATTTCTTTCTTGGCATTGACGTAAAGCCTATTTCTTGATCGCTGCGCTCTTGATGCTGGCGAACTTCCGCTGGGTGTCGGTCATCTCGGCCTGCAGCCACTCGCGGAAGGCGCGTGCTGGGGCCGATTCCTTAGACCCTTTGGCACGCACGATGAAGTAGCCGCCATGGTCCTTCATGTCGAGAGCGAAGGGGCGGACCAGGCGACCATCGATGAGGGAATCAGTGCACAGGATCATGTCGCCGAGCGCGAAGCCCTGGGCGGCTTCGGCCGCCTCGATGGCGAGATGGCCCTGGAAGACGGTACCGCGCCAGTCCTCGACGCCCTTGATGCCCGCGCTGTGAAGCCAATCGGTCCAGTATTGCTTGCGACTTTCATGCAGCAGATTGTAATTGGCGAGATCGGCGGGGGCGAGGGGACCCGCATCTTTGATCAGGCGCGGGCTGCAGACGGGAAAGATCCCGACATCGGAAATGAGCTTCTGGATCTCGACATCGCCCCAGCGGCCAAGCCCATAGCGGATGCCGAGATCGGCCTTGTCCGAGCGGAAATCGACGAGCCGGTTCTCGGGATCGATATTGAGCTCGATATCAGGATGAAGGACATTGAAGCGGCCGAGGCGCGGAACGAGCCAGCGTGACGCAATGGCAGGCTCGACCGAGACATTGAGACTGCGCACCGTGCCTTGCGCTGCCGCCTCGCGGGTCGCTTCGGCCATATTGTCGAAAAGGGGGGTGAGGCGAATGCCGAAGCGGCGCCCGGCATCGGTCAGGTCGACACCGCGGCCGGTGCGCGTGAAGAGCTCGGTCCCGAGCCATTCCTCCAATTCGCGGATGTGGCGGCTGACCGCGGCATGGGTGACGAACAGCTCAGCCGCCGCATCGGTAAAGCTTTCATGGCGGGCGGCGGCCTCGAAGGCCCGAAGCGCATTCAGCGATGGCAGCCGCCGGGCCATAAGGATGCCCTGTAAGTTTTCCTTACAGGTAGCATAGGATAATGCCGTTTGTGGTGCAAGCGCGAATTGACTATGTCCAATCCATCAAAGAGACAGATCAGAAGAAAGAAGGAGATCGGCCATGAACTGGATTTTCGAAACTTATTCAAATGTTTATAGTATGGCTATGATGCAGGACCAGTCGCGTCCGAATTATGCTGCATCTGCGAAGAATGGCGCAGAGTCGAAGGGTTTCTCTCTATTCAAGCCCTTCGTTCGCGGCTAATCTTCAGACGATTTCGGAGGCTCCGGGTTCACTTGCCCGGGGCCGCTGCCACGACAGTTACCTCGACGACCAGCCTCGGATCCGCCAGGCCCGCCACAACCAGCAGCGTTGCCGCCGCCCGGTGGCCCTTCAAAACCTCATCCCGGATCTGCCGGTAAAGTCCGATCTGCGAACGATCGGTGATGAAGACGCGCGCATCCACGATATTGCGGTGGTCCATGCCAGCCGCCTTCAGGATGACCAGCACATTGGCCCAGGCGAGGCGGTGCTGTTCTTCGGCGCTTTCAGGGATCTTGCCTGAGGGATCGGCGCCCACTTGCCCGGCGACGAACAGATGACGGGCGCCCGGCGCGATCTCGACCGCCTGGGCGTAGTTGGAGAAGGGCTTTGGGGCGGCATCGGTTTCGATCTGCTTGAGCATTTGGACCCTCGTTTCTGGGGATTACCCCGTTATAGGCTTGCGTTTGGAACATAAAGAGAACATATTACCCGGGGATAATACGCGATCCGCGGTGGATCGCAGGTGAGTTTTGGTAGATCACCATCCCTGAACTAAATTTGTGAAAGTGGCGCGGCATGCGCTGGTGCACGGAAAGCAAGGAGAGCGGATATGGCCGGTTCGGTGAACAAAGTAATTCTGGTGGGGAATCTCGGCAAGGATCCGGAGGTGCGCCATACGCAGGACGGGCGTGCGATCGTCAATTTGAGCGTCGCGACCTCGGAGAACTGGAAAGACAAGCAGACGGGCGAGCGCAAGGAGCGCACCGAATGGCACCGTGTCGTCATCTTCAATGAGAATCTGGCGAAAATCGCCGAGCAGTATCTGAAGAAGGGGGCCAAGGTCTATCTCGAGGGCCAGCTGCAGACGCGCAAATACACCGACAAGGACGGCGTCGAAAAATATTCGACCGAAGTGGTGCTGCAGCAATATCGTGGCGAGCTCACCATGCTGGATGCGCGCGGCGGTGGCGGCGACAGCGGCTTTGCCAATGGCAGTGATTCCTTCGGCCAATCAAGCCCGATGGACCGGCCGAGGAGCAGTGGCGGCAAGCCGCAGAATTTCGCCCGCGACCTCGACGACGAAGTGCCCTTCTGAACGTTGGTGAGCCTTTGGCCCAGCAAAAGGCAGCTGTGGAGGAGTTCTCTCTGGCCAGGGCTAAGGCCATTAATGCCTCTGCCGCGTTAGAGCAGGCGCTAGCATGACGAAGATCAAAGTGAGATTGCAGGAATATCGGCACTTTTATATCCATAACGATCTCGCAAACGCCGGTTTCCATTTCAAAGAACGAAGTGCCGTTCTAGAAGCGAGTTCATTCTCGCGACACCACTTCAACTTCGGCAGCTTTCTCCGCCTGCCGATGTACGGGCGCGTTATTGCGCGCAAACGTCCCGGACACATCCACGCAGCCAGCGATGCGCCGGATCGGCGTCGAGCCGCGGATGCCAGAGCAAGGAAACCGTGATCTCCGGCAGCGGGAAAGGAAGCTGGAAACTATGAATTCCTGCGCGCAGCTTTCCGGTGTGCCGTTCAGGAACGCTGGCAATAAGGTCGCTATTGCGGGCCAAAGCGAGGGCGGCCGAAAAGCTTTCGACGATCGTGACGATCTCCCGTTCGAGTCCGAACGACTTCAGGGCTTCATCGATCGCTCCCTCCTCAAGGCCCCGCCGCGAGATGAGGATGTGTTTTCCGGCCGCGTAGCGGACAGGCGTGATCTCGCCCTTATTGAGCGCGTGCCTCTTGCGCACGACGCCAATGAACCGGTCGCGATACAGCGCCTGCATCCGCACCTCCGGGCCAGTCGCCCCTCCGACAACGCCTATTTCCAGATCGACGCTCCCGTCGCGAAGCGGCGCGCTCTCCTTGTTGGGTTTCGGTACGAAGCGCAACCTGACCCGCGGCGCTTCCACGCTCATGCGGGCAATGAGATCCGGTCCGAAATTCTCGACAAAGCCTTCACGGGTCCTGAGAGTGAATGTTCGCACGAGCTGCCTGAGATCGAGAGTTTCGGCAGGTCGCAGAACCGCTTCCGCGTCCTCTACGACGTCCGGCCCTGACCAATAGGGGATCGCCCGTCGTCTCGCGTAGTCGCGCCAACGCCCGGCTCATCGCCGAGGGACTGAGCCGCAACCGTCGCGCGGCGCGCGCAACGCTGCCCTCGTTGAGCAGCACATCAAGGGTGACAAGCAAGTTGAAATCGGGTCTTGGCATGCGCCGACCTCAATAAGCTTATATGGCGTTAAATGCACGAATAAAGTGCGAATAGTGCGCATTCCGCCATATCAGGCAAAAGGCTAGATTTGGGGAGAAAGCAGAAACGGAGATCATATTGAAGCTGATCATTGTCGGACGGGATGAAGCATCAGCCGGAATCGTCGAACGGATCCCTTCGGTTCCGTGGGCACTCGCCGGCCTTTCGCTCTCCATGCTGCTGTCCTCGCTCGGCACCAGCATCGCCAATGTTGCTTTGCCGACATTGGCGCAGGTATTCAGCGCCTCCTTTCAAGAGGTCCAATGGATTGTCCTCGCCTATCTTCTCGCCATCACCACCCTGATTGTTAGTGTTGGACGCCTCGGGGACATCATCGGTCGTCGCCGGCTGCTGCTGGCCGGACTCGTGCTGTTCACGGTGGCCTCGGGCTTAAGCGGCATCGCGCCCAGCCTCTCAATGTTGATTGCCGCCCGGACGGCGCAGGGTCTCGGAGCCGCCATCATGATGGCTCTTACCATGGCGTTTGTCGGTGAAACCGTGCCCAAGGAGAAAACCGGCAGCGCCATGGGGCTGCTCGGAACGATGTCTGCGATCGGCACCGCGCTCGGTCCATCGCTCGGCGGCATTCTAGTCGTCGCCGGACCTGGCTGGCGGGCGATCTTTCTCGTCAACATACCGCTGGGCATCCTGGCTTTTGTTCTGGCGCATCGCCATTTGCCCGTTGATCGCCAGGGGGCGAAGACGGACCGGGCCGGCTTTGACAAAATGGGCACGCTATTGCTGGCGCTCACTCTCGCAGCCTATGCGCTCGCCATGACGATCGGGCGCGGCAGCTTCGGCATGCTCAACATGGCCCTGCTGTCAGCTGCGGTCCTCGGAGCCGTCCTCTTCGTGTTCGCCGAGCTCGTTACGAACGCGCTTGTCTCCACGGTGATGATGGCGACTTTGGTGGTTGGGCCATTCTATCTCTCTCATGCGCTCGGGCTCGATGCGGCTCATGTCGGGTTAGTCATGTCGATTGGCCCAGTCATCTCCGCACTGAGCGGCATTGCGGCTGGCCGTGTTGTTGACCGTTGGGGCGCGCAGTTCATAGTTGGTGTCGGACTCGCTGTAATAACGGCCGGGTCATTTGCTCTCTCGGCAATTCCGGCAATGCTCGGGATCGCGGGCTACATTGCCGCCATCATTGTGTTGACCCCCGGCTATCAGCTGTTTCAGGCGGCCAATAACACTGCCGTGCTGACGGGAATTCGCCCGGACCGGCGCGGCGTCATATCGGGCATGCTCAACCTGTCGCGCAATCTTGGCCTCATCACAGGTGCATCTCTCATGGGTGCGGTATTCGCTCTCGCAGCGGGGATGATAGATATCACAACCGTACGGCCAGAGGACGTCGCGACTGGCATGCAGGTTACCTTTGCGGTCGCCGCGGCCCTGATCCTGAGCGCGCTCGCCATCATGGTTGGAAGCCGTGCTTTTGCAAAAAACCCCGCGCTCGTCGGAGAAGCTAGCGAAGGGATTTGAGCCGACCCGGATAGCTTGCTCGCATGTGATTGCGGGATCGCGCGAGCATGACCGCATTCCTTTTGATGGGGAGTTCCAAGGTCTTGATTTCAGGGCATGATTCGGCACTTCAAAAACAGCATTTTTCCTTCTTTTTTCATGCACTTGGCATTGCCCCGGCGGGGGCTCGCGGCTAGTATGTCGCACCGCTCGAATCGTTTCCAGAAACGAGGCCTCCCCGGCCTTCTCGACGGTTCATGAAGCGATATTCCATTCAGGTTTCCAGTGGCTGACAACGACGACAATAACGATCCGAACTCCTCATCCGGCAATCCGGGCGAAATCGCACCCATCTCCATCGAAGAGGAGATGAAGAAGAGCTATCTCGACTACGCCATGAGCGTGATCGTGTCGCGCGCCCTTCCCGATGTGAGGGACGGGCTCAAGCCGGTGCATCGGCGCATCCTCTACACGATGCATGAGAACGGCTTCACACCCGACAAGGCCTACAAGAAATCGGCGCGCGTCGTCGGCGACGTCATGGGTAAATATCACCCGCATGGCAATCTGGCGATCTATGACGCGCTGGTGCGCATGGCGCAGGATTTCTCGCTGAGATTGCCCCTGATCGACGGACAGGGGAATTTCGGTTCCGTCGATGGCGATCCGCCGGCGGCCGACCGCTATACCGAAGCACGCCTCGCCAGATCCGCCATGCCCTTGCTCGATGATCTCGACAAGGACACGGTCGATTTTACGCCAAATTATTCCAACGAATTCCATGAACCCTCGGTGCTGCCGGCGAAATATCCCAATCTCCTGGTCAATGGCGGAGGCGGCATCGCGGTCGGCATGGCGACCAACATGGCGCCGCATAATCTGGGCGAGGTGATCGACGGTTGCATCGCCACGATCGACAATCCCGGCATTTCGATCGACGAGCTGATCGCCATCATCCCGGGACCGGACTTCCCGACCGGCGCCATCATCTTAGGCCGCGCCGGCGTCCGCTCGGCGCTGCATACCGGACGCGGTTCGGTCGTCATGCGCGGCAAGGTACACACGGAGGAACTGCGGAAGGAACGCGAAGCGCTCATCATCACCGAGATCCCGTATCAGGTGAACAAATCGACGATGATCGAGAAGATCGCCGAACTGGTGCGTGAGAAGAAGATCGACGGCATCTCCGACATTCGCGATGAGAGCGACCGGCACGGCATGCGCGTCGTGGTAGAGCTCAAGCGCGACGCCATGTCGGACGTGGTGCTGAACCAGCTCTATCGCTTCTCGCCGCTGCAGACGACCTTCGGTGTCAACAATGTCGCCTTGATCGGCGGCCGGCCCGAACTCCTCAATCTCAAGGACCTTATCCAGGCCTTCGTCGCCTTCCGCGAGGAAGTCGTCACCCGGCGCACCAAATATCTTCTCAACAAGGCGCGCGACCGGGCCCATATCCTGGTCGGCCTCGCCATTGCGGTCGCCAATATCGACGAAGTCATCGCCCTCATCCGCCGCTCCAAGGATGCCGCCGAGGCGCGCGAGGCCCTGATGGCCAAGTCCTGGCCTGCCAAGGACATGGCGCCGCTCATCGCGCTCATCGCCGATCCGCGCCACAGACTCAATGCCGATGATACCTACAAGCTCTCCGAGGAACAGGCACGCGCCATCCTCGAACTGCGCCTACAGCGCCTGACGGCGCTCGGCCGCGAGGAGGTTGCCGAGGAGCTCGAGAAACTGGCGAAGGAAATCTCCGACTATCTCGAGATCCTGCGCTCCCGCGCCCGCGTCCTCACCATCATCAAGGACGAGCTCACCGCCATCAAGGCCGAGTTCACCACACCCAGGCGCACCGAGATCGTCGACAATGAAGGCGAGGTCGAGGATGAAGATCTCATCCAGCGCGAGGACATGGTGGTGACGGTCAGCCACACCGGCTATGTCAAGCGCGTGCCGCTCTCGGCCTATCGTGCGCAGCGGCGCGGCGGCAAGGGCAGGGCCGGCATGCAGACGCGCGAGGAAGATTTCGTCATCAAGCTGTTCATCGCCAATACGCACACGCCGATCCTGTTCTTCTCATCGGCCGGCATGGTCTATCGCATGAAGGTGTGGCGTCTGCCGGTCGGCAATCCGCAAGCGCGTGGAAAAGCACTCATCAACCTCCTGCCGTTGGCGCAGGATGAGCGTATCACCACCGTGATGCCGATGCCCGAGGACGAATCTAGCTGGGGATCGCTGCAGCTCATGTTCGCGACCCGCACCGGCAATGTCAGGCGCAACGAGCTCTCCGATTTCGAAAGCATCAACCGCAATGGTAAGATCGCCATGAAGCTCGATCCGGGCGACCAGATCGCCGGCGTCGATATCTGCACGATCGCCGATGATGTCCTGCTGACGACGGCCCGCGGGCAGTGCATCCGCTTCCCGGTCGATGACGTGCGCATCTTCAAGGGCCGCGATTCGACCGGGGTGCGCGGCATACGGATCGAGGAGGGAGATCATGTGATCTCCATGGCCCTGTTGCGCCACGTCGAGGCGAGTGCCGATGAACGCATTGCCTATCTCAAGATGGCGCGTGCAGTCGCGGGCGATGAGGTGGAAGAGAATGGCAATGGCAATGGCAATGGCGAGGAAGAAGCCACGCAGGGCGCGATGCTGTCGCAGGAGCGCTATGCCGAAATGGGGGCCGCCGAGCAGACGATCCTGACGGTCTCCTCCAACGGCTATGGCAAGCGGACCTCGAGCTTCGAATACCGCATCACCAGCCGCGGCGGCAAAGGCATCACCGCCATGGCAGTCAATGATCGCAATGGCCCCCTGGTAGCGTCCTTCCCGGTCGAGAATGAAGACCAGATCATGCTGGTCACCGATGGCGGACAGCTCATCCGCTGCCCGGTCAATGACATCCGCAAGGCGGGGCGCTCCACCCAGGGCGTGATCGTCCTCGACACCGCCGATGACGAGCATGTGGTGTCGGTCGAGCGGATCAGCGAAGAAGAAGAGACCGGCGAGACATAGGCCTTCCGCGGCGGTCCTTGCGCTCTTCAAGTAAAATGTGGGAAGTGAACGCCGCAATCTGCGCTGAAGGTTCCCATGCCGCTTGATCTCTTCCTCGCTTTCCTCGCCGCCAGTGCGCTGCTGTTCGCCAAGCCGGGGCCCGCAATGTCGGTCATCGTCGCCAACAGCATCGGACAGGGGGCGCGAGGCGGCCTCGTCACTGTCGCCGGCAATGTCATCGGCTTCGTCCTGTTGATTTCACTCGTGACGCTTGGCCTCGCCTGGATCGCCGAAGCGATGAAGACCTGGTTCGACTGGATCAGGCTCGGCGGTGCCGCCTTCCTGTTCTATCTCGGCGCCACAAGGCTCTGGTATGCGGGCAAGGCCGGGCTTCTAGGGCCTCAGCCGACCGGCCGTCTGTTCCGCGACGGCTTCCTCGTCGCCGTCGCCAATCCGGAAGTCATCCTGTTCCTCGCGGCCTTCCTGCCGCCTTTTGTCGATCCGACTCGGCCGGCGGTGCCGCAGCTTTCGATCCTCGGCATCACCTTCATCGTGGTGAGCGCCGTCTTTGGCTCGGTGCTGGCAGTCTCGGCCGCCCAGGCACGGAACTTTCTCTCAGGCGAGCGGCTCGTCTGGCTTGACCGCATCAGCGGTGGGCTCCTGGTGATCGCCGCCATCTGGCTGGCTTGGCCGCGCTAGAGCGCCGGGCATTCTGATAGAATCGCCGCGGCGCTCTATCTCTTTATTTTGCG
>VAZZ01000278.1 GCA_005884715.1 Alphaproteobacteria bacterium
GAACACCCCTTCCTCTATAGCGAACATTTCTTGCCGCACGATGTGAAGAACAGGGAATGGGGTGCCGCGGGCCGGGCGCGGGCCCTGACCCTCATGGGGTTTGGCGTCAAGCCGATACGCGTCGGCGCGGCAGTTGGACCAGCCGAGCGGATCAACGCTGCCCGTGTGCTGCTGCCGAAGATGCGCTTCAATCGCACACCCCGCAGGCGCAATGAGAGCATGCAAACCTTCTCGGGGCCGCTGCATGACGACAACAGCCATGGCGCCGATGCCTTTGGCGAATATGCGGTGAATTGTGGCCTGATTGCACCGAAGCCGCGGCTCGCCGAGCAGAAACCGGCCCGCCAGGGCACGGTATTTCTGCCAGGGCCTCCGATGGATCGGCCCAGCAAGAGAACGCGCACATAGCGCGCATCCCGGCGAGGTGTGATCACCTCACCGAAAATGCCAATCGCGCCCGTCAGCCTCGCGGGCGCACCGAGCCAGTCTCAGACAGATACAGGCCCGCCGGCAGAAACTCTCCCAGCTTCGCGACAAGCTGGGATGAGATGAAGCAGCCGGATTTGGCGCGCTTGTCGAAGAAAAGGTGGCGCGTGCCGGCGCGTTCGGCATCCAGGAACACCTTGTCGTCTGAAGAGGTCCTGACCCAATAGGTCGTGCCGTCCTGGCGCACACCTTTGCGGAAGCCGCCAAGCTTCGGAACTGTGCAATCGGTGTGTTCGAGGAACTGCATGAAATGATAGCGCTGGCGCGTGCCGCCATCGGCGGGCACGATGTCGAGCGGATAAAAGGCCTGGCGACCCGCTTCCTCCAAAGCCGTGATCGCCTTCATCACCCGATCCGACACCACATTGACTTGCAGGATCTGCGAATATTCGGGCAGCACCCTCGGTGCGCCCGCCTTCAGCGTCACATGCTTGATGACGTGATCGGGATCGACCGGCTGATAGGGCCACAGGTGAAATACATCATGCGGCTGATAATCCGTGCCATTGCGCAGCTGATAGGCTTCGACGCGCAGCATCTTCAGCCGCTTCTCCTCCTCGATATCCCAGCTCACATAGTCATGCAGCGGCCGGCTACGGTGCTGATAGGTTTCGAGGATCTCGAAAAACCGCCGATCCGTGCACGGGATGAATTCGGGCGCGGCGAAGGCCGGGCTGGCGGCCCTCGGCGGCGGCAGTGACGTCATAGCCGCGATGACGACGGGTTCGGGCGCCGGCTGCGCCTTGGCGCCGAATATGCTTTTGAGGAAACTCATTTGCTCAAATCCACGCAACTTACCAACGTGGTAACCATAACCGAACTTGCGTTAAAGAACGGTTGCGCGCCGCCGAATGCGGTTATGAATGTCGCGCCGCCTTGATCCAGGACGCAGGGGTACCACATCTTGGAAGGGGAGACCAATTTTTATCATGGCTACAAGAAAAAATTCCCAACCTTCAGACGTTGCGCCAAATGAAGCCGATCCCGGCATGGCACCAGCACAGGCGCCTCCACTGAGCTTGCCGAAGATCATCGCCGGTACGCTTCTGCTTGCCGTCCTGACGGTTGCCGGGACCTATGTTTTCGGCGGATTTGCCGGTCTCAGCGCCCGCGGTGTCATAGCCCTGATCATCGGCGTTACGTTCTCTTACGCGCTGGGCGTCGGATTGATGGCCGTTCTCTTCTACAGCAGCCGCTTCCATGATGAGAGCGCACACAAAGCCACCCTCGATCGTTCCAAGGACCGTTACACGGACGCGTGAAGCGCGACGCCGGTTCTGGTCTATTGCGATGCGGCAATCGCCGGATTAGACCTATGGCGAGGCCCCGTAGCTCAATTGGATAGAGCATCAGACTTCGAATCTGAGGGTTGGAGGTTCAAATCCTTCCGGGGTCACCAGTGATTTCAGTGAGCGGCCTGGGACATAGGTGACATTTCGTACCGTTACACTTTTCGCTTTTTTAGAGCGGGAGGTGTGGATGCCGTGGAAAGTGAGTTCGGCTATGGAAGAACGCCTTCGCTTTGTCGCCCGGCTTTTGATGTCCGGCCCTTTGTCGCCACGAAATAACAGTCGCGCGTGGATGCTTCGGGAACGAGTTCGACGACAAAGCCCATCTTTTCGAGGACTTTCACAGCCAACTCAGCTGACATCCATTCGAATTGCCCAAACGCGCCCGCGCCCTGTTTGCTGAAGTAGCTGGGCACGTCACGCATCAGTTTCTGATACCCTTCGGGAGTGGTCGCATCTGCGACCCCCATGACCAACAATCCGTTAGGCTTCAAGATATGCAAGGCCGACTGCCAATAGGCGACGAGATATTGCAGCCCGACGTGCACCATCGAATCGATGGAGAAGATGCAGTCGACGTTTCCTACGGCATCGTGCTTTGCCGCGGCGCGTTCCAGACAATCCTGGAGCGGTTCCAATAGCTCAGGCAGCAGACGCTTGGACTGGATTGCCTCGGCATTTCCCGTCTTCAATATCTCGAGAAACCTGGCTGAGACATCACAAGCGATGATGCGCGATTCCGGAAAGGCCTCAAGGAATAGCCGAGTGTATTTTCCTGAACCCGGCCCGATCTCCAACGCCAGGATCGGTGCCCCGGCGTTGAGCCGCTGGCGGAACAAAACCGCGACGCGGCGCTGCCAGCCATCCGGCTCGCCCCATTCATCGCCCGGAACTTCAATTAGTCGACCAGCTCGCTCCGAGAATGAGGCCTTCTTCGTGCCGAATGACTCGACGTATCGGTCCCAGGCGTCTCCAAATCGCGAACCTTGTGCGCTCATTGACCATATCTCCGTCGAACTCTGCCTGCGGCTCACAGCGTCGTGGGAGGGCGCCGCGTGTGTCGACCTCGCCGTAGGAGAAATCGGACACTCCCAGGTTGAAGGCGATGATAGCGCTTTTCCGGCGTTTTTTGAAGCCAAGCAATCCAAGATCTGCAGATCATTCGAACGATGTCCTCCGATGGCTTGAAAAACACATTAGCTCCGCATCACCACTTTGGCCCAGGCTGATAGGCGATCCGAGGGACCACCTTCGTAGCGTCACCTCGCCGGTGATATTCGCCGATGACAGCTCCCTTCTCGGCCTCTGACGTCGTGCTTACGCGATCGAGGTTCCACATCTTATCCTTGGTCGGCGACAGTCGATAAGTTCTGCCATTCGCCCGGCAATACCAAGATGATGATTTCTGAAGTTGGGTCCATTTGCAGTCTGCGCCCGACAAGAGACGCTGCTCTCGCCCCAACGTGGCCATTCAGAGATAGGCGCCGCTTGCAGGGGCACCGAAGACGCGCTTTACCGCCTCCCGGCCGGCCGGCTGACCCTCTTCGTGCTCCCTCGTCCATCCCGCCAGGTGTCAAAGTTTTGCCACAGGCCAATGGGACAGCATCATGGAATCATTGATTAATGTCTAATTGTATAGAATATTTGTTTTAATCCGCCTACTGACGAGACCGGAATTTTCTTTTGGCAGAAGGCTTTGAGCCGTGAAACATGAAGCACGACCAGATTGGCGACACGCGCTGTTGGTGGCCTCAGCGCTCGTGATTCTGGCGGCATCCCATCAGGCCCATGGCGAATGCGTCAGCCCATCGGCGCAGGCGGGTGCGACGTCGACGACGGTCTATCGCTGTCCCGATGCCGATCCGGAGCAAGCCAAGCAGCCGGCCCTCGGCACCACGGAAAAGACCACAGTCGTCGAACGCGGATCTGCCAATTTGCCCTGGTTCGAGCCGAAAACGACGGGCAATAAGGGCGACGCGGACAAGCTGCCGGCGGCCAAGATCATCGAGCCGGCCAGCGCCCCCGGCAAACCGGTCGAGACGGCCAACAAGCCGGTTGAGACCGTCACGGTGCCGAAGAAAGTCGAGCCAGGTAGCGCACCCGACAAGCCGGTCGAGACCGTCAACAAGCCGGTTGAGGCCGTCACGGTGCCAAAAGAAGTCGAGCCGGGGACCGCGCCGGACAAGCCGGTCGAGACCGTCAACAAGGCGGTTGAGGCCGTCACGGTGCCAAAAAAAGTCGAGGCGGCCAGCGCGCCGGACGAGCCGCTCGAGACCGTCAAGGTGCCAAAAAAAATCGAGACGGCCAGTGCACCAAAGCCGGAGGAGACTGCCAAGGTCAGGAAGAAGGCCACGCCAAAAAAGAAATTCGCCGGCAGGAAGCGGGTGAAGAAGGCCAGGATCGCGAAAACCAAGTTGCCCAAAGTCAAGGCGGCGAAGAAGACTTCCAATGTGAAGACGGCGGAAGAGACACCGAAGATCGAGAGCAAGCCGGTCGATGACAAGACCATCGTCTGGACGAAGAAGGACATGCCCCTCGGCAGACGCATCAAGACTTGGCTTGGCTTCTGAGCAAGGCCGCAGGGTTCGAACCAAAAAAGTTAGGCCGGCTGGAACCAACAGGCCAAGCCCGCATTATCGGATGTCCGCGAACCAACCCCAACCTCGGCCCGCTCATTACCATATTGGTGCTAAGTGGGCCTTTTCTTTGGATATCCCTGGACCGCGTTCACTTCGGGCAACCGAGTTCCGAGTGATAAACGAGACTGCATAGGAACTCCTGCCATCGCACCGCGTTGATCGATAGTGCCAATTATGGCGCGCATGGGAGATTTTCATGAATCGTGACCACGATAAGATGAGCCAGGACAAGTCTGCCCAGCAGGGCGACCAGAAGAAACAGGGCCAGCAGCAGCAGGGCAATCAGCCCCAGCGTCCGGGCCAGGAACAGCAAGGCGGCGGTGGCCGCAATCCCGGCCAGCAACAGCAGAATCCGGGCCGCCAGGACCGGCAGCCAAATGAAACTGACAAAAAGTAGTTTAACCGAAAAGTCTTCAGCCTGAATGGCCCGCGTGACGATCTCACGCGGCCATTCTTTCGTGAATAACGCCGTGGAGATCGAAACAGGCCCGCACGGCGGTGGGTGGTGCCTATGGACATTGTAGGATTTATAGCCACCCC
>VAZZ01000279.1 GCA_005884715.1 Alphaproteobacteria bacterium
TCGAGGCATTGATCTCTTCCATGATGGCGTCGGGTCCGCTACCAAACCTGCCGCCCCACATCTTGTTGGTCATCGCCCGCCTCGCAAATGGAATCCTGATGAGTGAAAAGCCCCGAAACCTTAAAGCCGCAATTCTGATCGTCGTCCTTGCGGTGATTGCCGGAAGCATAGGGGTTTACTTGAAGGGGGAAGGCGATGGCAAGGTCGGCACGCCGGTGCCTGCCGTTGAAGGTCAGGTCAGCCGGGGGCTTGCGACCGGCACCATGGCAGCCTTCGTGATCAAGGGCGAAAGGAAGCCTGTGCCCGAAATCAGCTTCGTTACGGAAAAGGGCGAGGCGACATCGCTCAGCCAATGGAAAGGCCGCGTCGTGCTGGTCAATCTGTGGGCGACCTGGTGCGCCCCCTGCCGTGAGGAGATGCCGACGCTCGCCGCATTGCAGAGTGCCATGGGGTCCAAGGATTTCGAGGTCGTCGCCATCAGCCTCGACCGCAAGGGCATCGATGTCGCGGCCAAGTTTCTCAACGAAGTGAACGCCACCTCGCTCAAGCTCTACAATGATCCCTCGACCGAGACGCTGGGCAAATTCCAGGCGGTGGGCCTGCCGGCCTCGATCCTCATCGACCGCGAAGGCCGCGAAATCGGCCGCCTGCTCGGTCCCGCCAAATGGAATTCGGACGAAGCCAAGGCGCTGATCGAGGCGGCGGTGGAGGAAAAGCCTGCCCTCGCCCCGTGAGCTTTCAAGGTTTTCCCCCTCTCCCGTGCGCAGGAGGGCTGCCCTGGGAAAGTTTATGGGACGATGTGAAATGCCTGCAGAAGCAACGATACGCGTTGAATCTCATCAACGAGACTCAGGACTTCTAAATTTTCCCCCTCTCCCGTCCGCCAGGATGGGAGAGGGTGCCCGATAGGGCGGGTGAGGGCTCTTTGTTCAAGCTCAATCAATAAGTCAGATTCATTTCGCTGCAAAAATCTTCCTCGCCGGAATGCCGGCAGACAGGAAGAGCCCTCACCCGGCCTTCGGCCACCCTCTCCCATTGCTTCGCAACGGGCGAGGGGGAAGGCAGGAGAGACCGGGAGTAAGGTTCAGCGCGTCGGCACCGGCTTCTCGCCGCGATAGTCATAGAAGCCGCGATTGGTCTTGCGGCCGAGCCATCCGGCCTCGACATATTTCACGAGCAGCGGGCAGGGGCGGTATTTCGAATCGGCGAGGCCTTCATAAAGCACCTGCATGATCGAAAGACAGGTATCGAGGCCGATGAAATCGGCAAGCTCGAGCGGGCCCATCGGATGATGAGCGCCGAGCCGCATCGACAGATCGATGGCCTCGACATTGCCGACGCCTTCATAGAGCGTATACACCGCCTCATTGATCATCGGCATCAGGATGCGGTTGACGATGAAGGCCGGGAAATCCTCGGCGACCGCAATGGTCTTCTTCAGCTTGACCGAGAATTCCTTCACCGACTGGAAAGTCTGCTCGTCGGTGGCGATGCCGCGGATGAGCTCGACCAGCTCCATGAGCGGCACCGGATTCATGAAATGAATGCCCATGAATTTTTCCGGCCGGTCGGTCGAGGCGGCGAGCCTGGTGATCGAGATGGAAGACGTGTTGGTGCCGAGCAGGGCGGTTTCGGAGAGATGCGGGCAGACGGCGGTGAAGATCTTGCGCTTGACCGCCTCATCCTCGACAGCACTCTCGATCACCAGATCGCAGGCGCCGAAATCCTCATAGGAGGGAGCGATGTTGATATTCTTGAGAGCCTGGTCGCGCTCTGCCTCGGTGATCTTGCCGGACTTGACCTGCCGGGAGAGATTGCCGTTGATGGTGGCGAGCCCCGCTTCCATCCGCTCCCTGCTCAAATCATTGAGAAGTACCGTGAAACCCGATAGCGCGCATACATGGGCGATCCCGTTGCCCATCTGACCGGCGCCAATGACGCCGACTTTATTAATCTGCATGTCCGTCTACTACCTATTTGGTAAAGGCGTGGGAGCCTATATCGTGCCTGTTGGTTGAGCAAGTGCATTTCGCATGTGCGAAATCGGCCGGTCTGGCATGCTTTACCGGCGATTTACCGGGATAATCGGCCTCAGCCATAGTCTGGTATGACCCAGGAAAACCCGAATGTCGGGACCTCCGCTGCGCTGCAACTGGCACTGTGGACCCTGTTCGCCGGCAATTTCATTATCGGCACCGGCATCCTTCTGCCCG
Source organism: Alphaproteobacteria bacterium (assembly GCA_005884715.1). Taxonomy (GTDB): domain Bacteria; phylum Pseudomonadota; class Alphaproteobacteria; order Rhizobiales; family Aestuariivirgaceae; genus Taklimakanibacter. The sequence continues at coordinate 2,214 of VAZZ01000279.1, forward strand.
CCGGCATGCTTAATGATCTGTCCCAGGGTCTCGGCGTCAGTCCGGCCGCCATCGGGCTCTTGATGCTCGCCGGCGGGATCGTCATCGGCCTCGGCGCGCCTGTCTTCGCCACGCTGACCAGCGGCTTCGACCGGCGCCTCCTGCTTACGGGTTCGCTCGTCTTCTACGCCGCGGGCCACGCGCTCTCCGCTCTGGCGCCTGATTTCTGGACGCTGCTTGTGCTGCGCGCCCTGACCGTGATCTCGGCCGGCATCTTCACGCCGCAGGCCGCAGCGACGGTCGGGCTCATGATGCCGGCCGAGAAAAGGGCAGGCGCCGTCGCCTTCATCTTCATCGGCTGGTCGATCGCCTCGGTCGCCGGCATGCCGTCAGGCAGCCTGATCGCCGCCTTCGTCGGCTGGCGCGTCGCCTATGCCATCATGGCCGTGCTGGCGCTCGTCTCGGCCATCATGGTCTGGCGCAGCCTGCCCGGCGGATTACATGCAGGAAAGCTGTCGCTTAACGCTTGGCGCGATGTATTCGCCGATCCGGTGCTGATCATGATCCTTCTCGTGACGCTCGCTAGCGCGTCCGGCCAGTTCGCGGTGTTCAGCTATCTCGCCCTTCTGTTCAAGGAATTGCTGGGCGCATCGCCCGCCCTCATCGCCGGATTGCTGGCCGGCTTCGGCGCCGCCGGTGTCGCCGGCAATTTCCTCGCCGCGCGTTTCGTCGGCCGGATGGGCGTCGAGCACATGATCCTGCTGGCCCTCGTCGCCCTGTTTCTCGGCATGATGATCTTCTCGGCGACGCTCGGCGTCCTCATCGGCGCCTTGGCCGGCATGGCGGTGTGGGGCCTCGGCACCTTCTCGTCCAATTCGCTGCAGCAGAGCCGGCTCATCGCCCACGCGCCGGCGCTCGCTTCCGCCTCGGTGGCGCTTAATACATCGACCATCTATCTGGGCCAGGCGATCGGCGCCGGCGTCGGCGGAAGGTTCGTCGCTCAGCACGCGCTCATCTGGCTCACACCGGTCGCTTCACTCTTCGCGGTCGGGGCTATCGGCCTTACGCTTATTGCCAGCCGCCTCGCCCGGAGGAGAAAGTAGGTGACTACTTCCCGAGCTTGCCGAGTTCGGCTTCGAGTTCCGGCACCGCCTGGAACAGATCGGCGACGAGGCCGAAATCGGCGACCTGGAAGATCGGCGCTTCCTCATCCTTGTTGATGGCGACGATGACCTTCGAGTCCTTCATGCCGGCCAGATGCTGGATGGCGCCAGATATGCCGACAGCAATATAGAGATCGGGAGCAACGACCTTGCCGGTCTGGCCGACCTGATAATCGTTCGGCACGAAGCCCGCATCGACAGCAGCGCGTGAGGCGCCGACTGCGGCGCCGAGCTTGTCGGCGACCTTGTCGAGCATATGGAAGTTCTCGCCGTTCTGCATGCCGCGCCCGCCCGAGATGATGATCTTGGCCGAGGTGAGTTCGGGACGGTCGGACTTCGAGAGATTCTCGCTTTGATAGGAGGAAAGGCCGGGATCGGGCGGTGCCGCCGTCTTCTCTATGGGGGCGGAGCCACCTTCGCCCGCAGCCGGGAAGGCCGCGGTCCTGACCGTGATCAGCTTCTTCTTGTCGCTCGACTGCACCGTCTGCACCGCATTGCCGGCATAGATAAGGCGCACGAACGTATCTGGCGACTTCACTTCGGAGATATCGGAGATCTGCATGACATCGAGAAGGGCGGCGGCGCGCGGCATGTAATTCTTGCCGTTGGTGGTGGCGGGCGCCACGATATGCTCATAGGGTTGGGCAAGCGCCACGATGAGGGCGGCCATCGGCTCGGCGAGGGGGCGCTCATATTGCGCGGCATCGACATGCAGCACTTTCTTGACGCCGGCGAGTTTGGCCGCTTGCGCTGCAGCGGCATCGGCCTTGTTGCCGGCGATGAGCACATGGACATCGCCGCCGAGCTTCTGAGCCGCGGTCAGCGCCTTGTGGGTCGCATCCTTGAGATGAGCATTGTCATGCTCGGCAATGAGAAGAACAGCCATCTCAGATCACTCCCGCTTCCTTGAGTTTAGACACGAGTTCCGGCACCGACTTCACCTTGACGCCGGCCTGGCGCTTCGGCGGCTCCGCCGTGCTGACGACCTTGAGGCGCGGCGTCACATCCGCACCGTAATCGGCCGGGGTCTTCTCCTCGAGCGGCTTCTTCTTGGCCTTCATGATATTGGCAGCGAAGCATAGCGTGGCTGGTTGAGGCGAAGATCGGTGGTCATGATCAAGGGCATCTTGACCTTGATGGTCTGCAAGCCGCCGTCGATCTCGCGCGTCACCGTCGCTTCCGATCCGTTGATCTCGAGCTTCGAGGCGAAGGTTGCCTGCGCCCAGCCCAACAGGGCCGAGAGCATCTGGCCGGTCTGGTTGCAGTCATCATCGATCGCCTGCTTGCCGAGGATGACCAGATCGGGCTTCTCGGCCTCGATCACGCCTTTCAGGATCTTGGCGATGCCGAGAGGTTCGACATAGGCGTCGTTCTTGATGAGGATGCCGCGGTCGGCGCCCATGGCGAGCGCAGTGCGGATGGTCTCCTGCGCCTGCGCCGGACCCACCGATACGGCGATGATCTCGGTCGCCTTGCCGGCTTCCCTGAGCCTTACCGCTTCCTCTACGCCGATCTCGTCGAAGGGGTTCATCGACATCTTCACATTGGCGAGCTCGACACCCGAGCCATCCGCTTTCACCCGGATTTTGACGTTGAAATCAACGACGCGCTTGACCGCGACCAGAACCTTCATGGGCACTCCTCATCGGGTTGCCGCCCTTATGTAGCGGCGCACAAATCGGGCCGGAAACTAGAGATCACGTCCAGTCGAGTCAACGCCGATACCGGCAAAACAATGCTGCCTGCGACGTTGCGGCGATCAGGGACTGGGCCGGGGACGGACCAGGAGGCGCGAGCGCAGCACGAAAGTGAGGATGAGGCCGGTGAGGAAGCCGCCAATATGCGCCCATAAGGCAACCAGGTTGCTGTCTTCGGTCGAGGTGAAAGCGCTGACAAGCTGCAGCCCGAACCAGCCGCCCAGCGCCCAGATCGCCGGGATAGGCAAGGGGATGCGCATGAACAAAAGGATCCACACCCGCGCCCTGGGATAGAGCAGCATATAGGAGGCGAGCACGCCAGAGACGGCGCCCGATGCGCCAATGAGCGGGGCGCCGGATTGCGGCTGCATCAGAGTATGCAGCATGCCGGCGGCGATGCCGCACAGGAGATAGAAGATCAGGAAGCCCGCATGGCCGAAGGCATCCTCGACATTGTCGGCGAAGACCCAGAGGAAGGCCATATTGGCGATCAGATGCCACCAGCCGCCATGCAGGAACTGATAAGTGATGAGCGTCAAAGGTTCGGGGATGGGATTGTAGGCGGTGCCCGGATCGACGACATTGATCAGTTCGGCCGGAACGATGCCATAGCCGGACGCGATCGCCCACAGCGTTTCTTCGCTGTCGAAGGCGCCCGTCAACAGGAAGAGCACGACATTGACGATAATGAGGGCGCCCGTGACATATTGGAAGCGGATGACCTGCAAGGGCGTGTTGTCATGGAGAGGAACGAACATCAGCGATTGGCCCCCTTGACCCAGAGCACATCGCCTTCGCTTTGCGCATTCACCCAGCGGCTGGCGACGAAGAAGAAATCGGAGAGCCGGTTGACGAAAGCGAGGACACCATCGCTCACATCCTCTTTCGGATCGGCGGCCAATTCGACGATCAGGCGCTCGGCGCGGCGGCACACGGTGCGGCAGAGATGCAGGTGTGCTGCCGCCGGGTGCCCGCCCGGCAGCACAAAGGAGCGCAAGGGCTTGAGGCTCGCATTCAATTCGTCGATCTCGGCCTCGAGCCGTTCGGTCTGATGCGCCGTCATGCGTAACGGCTCATAACCCAGATCCTTGCCCGTATCGGGCACGCAGAGATCGGCGCCGAGATCGAAGAGATCGTTCTGGATGCGCGCGAGCATGAGATCGAGCCGGGTGAAGGTAGGCGCCTTGGTGTGCAGCCGCGCGATGCCGAGAACGGCATTGGTTTCATCGACCGTGCCATAGGCCTGGATGCGCAAATGGGTCTTGGGCACACGCTCGCCCGAGCCGAGCGCGGTGTCACCCTTGTCGCCGGTGCGCGTGTAGATGCGGTTGAGCACGACCATGCTTACCTTGTTGCTGAACTCGGCTGCGTCGGCAAGGGCCGAGTACATTCCCTCTCCCCTGGGAGAGGGAATATCACTCATCCCTCAAGATCGGCGCCGGCTTGGCGCTCAGCGCCCGCCAGGTCACTGCGAGGCCAGCGGCGATCGAGAGCACCATGGCGAGAAGAGCGGTGAGGAGTGCCGTGCTCCAGGAGAAGACCCAGGGCATTTCCAGGATCCAGAAGCTCAGGAACCACGACCCAAGCGCCCCGACAGTGACACCGAAGACAGCGGAGAACCACGACCCAAGCGCCCCGACAGTGACACCGAAGACAGCGGAAGCCAGGCCCAGTATCGCATATTCGATGATGAAGGCCTGGATGAGCTCGATCCGCGTCGCGCCATAGGTCTTGAGCACGACCGCCTCATAGAGCCTGGCCGAAAGACCGGCGCTGAGCGCACCCGCCAGGACCAGGATGCCAGTGATGAGCGTCAGCGCATTGGCGCCCCTGATCGCCCGCAGCATCTCAGTCAGGAGATCGGTGACGGTTGCGACGACATCCTTGACTCTGATGGCGGTCACAGTCGGGAAAGCGCGCGAAACCGCGTTCAGGAGCTTGCCCTCATCGCCCCCCGACATCTCGACGGTGACGATATTCTGATGCGGGGCCTGCTTAAGCGTATCGGGGGTGAAGATCATCAGGAAATTGATGTCGAGCGAACGCCAGTTCACTTTTCTGAGGCTCGTGATCTTCGCCGTCACATCGCGGCCGAGCACATTGACCGTGATGTCATCACCTACTTTGAGATCGAGACCCTTGGCCACCTCATCGACGAAGGAGACGAGCGGCGGGCCTGAATAGTTCGCCGGCCACCACAGGCCATCCGTGATCGTCGATCCCTTTGGCAGGTCGCTCGCATAGGTAAGGCCGCGATCGCCGCGCAAGGCCCAGGCGGCATCCGGCGATGCCTTCACCTTTTCGATCGCCATGCCCTTGAGATTGGTGATCCGCCCGCGGAGCATCGGCGCCGTATCGACCTTGGTGACACCCGGCTCCTTCTGCACAAGGTCGAGAAACGCCTGCTTCTCGTCATTGCGGACATCGAGAAAGAAGAAGGAAGGGGCGCGATCGGGAATGCCCGAGGTGAGCTCGGTCGAGATGGTGCGGTCGGTGAGCGCCAGCGTCACGAACAGGGTCAGCCCGAGGCCGAGCGCCAGGATGACCGAGACCGCCGCCGAGCCGGGGCGATGCACATTGGACAGAGCATAGCGCCAGATGGCGCTTCTGGGTTTCGGCAGCTTGCGCGTGAGATAGACGATCGCCGCCGCCAGCCCGAGGAGCACGACGAAGCTTGCGGCGAGACCGCCCAGATAAATGGTCGTGATGCGCGCATCGGCGAAGCTCGCATAGACGAGAGCGGCCATGATCGCCAGGGAGGCCGCGATGGTG